>NZ_JAAHGB010000007.1:0-249080 GCF_010672695.1 Okeania sp. SIO1H4 | reverse complement strand
TAGAGAGTACTTAGATTTGGTAGTTAATTTTCTTTAGTGGAGTTGAAAATATCTCATTCCTATTCAAATTTTTCTGCTTAAAAGTTGAGTTATCTCAGAATTTGAATGACTGTGAGTTGTTGATTTTTTATCCCTCGGTGAGATTCATGGGTTAAATATATATAGTCTGACTAACACTCTCCTAACAATATCTATGACAACTGATAACTGATAACTGATAACTGATAACTGATAACTGATAACTGATAACTTAGCAGTCCCTATTACTGTATTTGATATATCAAAAGCTAAAAACTCAGGCAATGCCAGTTTTTTTTTCCTTATTCCTTCTTCCTTCTTCTTTCTTCCTTCTTCCTTCTTATTGAAAAGTTTTTGAGAAATGGTATTATTTTGAGCAGTTTAAATTAGAGAAGATGACTCAGACTAGATTTAATTCTTCAGAAAATTCCATTCACCAAGAACTTCTAAAATTTATACCTGCTGATGCTAAAGTTATTATCGAATTTGGCTGTGGTAATGGCACAATAGCTTCTCAATATAAACAGATTAATCCTCACTGTTATTATATTGTCATTGAATCTAATCCAGATTTTGCTAAAAATTCTGTCTTACAAGTAGATAAAATTGTTGTAGGAAATTTACAACAAAATCTTTCGACTCTAAATATCCAACCAGAAACAGTAGATTGTCTGATTTATGGTTTAGATTTAATGGCGATCGCTCACCCGACTGAAGTTTTGAAATATCATCAAACTTGGTTAAAAAATAATGGTCAAGTTTTGGCTATTGTACAAAATGTACAGCATTGGTGCAGAATTTTTAATTTGCTTAAAGGTGGTTGGGAAAATTCGGAAATAATTCGTCATTGGTTTACTCTGGAAAGTCTAAAGTCATGTTTCGCTAATGCAGGTTTACAAGTATATGAAATACAAACTCGTGGTGAAAAAGGAGAGGAGTTTCAACGGTTTCTCCAAGTAACTGAAGGTCTGGTTGATGCTTTGGGTTTGGACTCAAAAAAGTTCGCTACTCAGACCGCTGCTGAATATTTCATTGCACGCGTCACCAAATCTCCTATCCATCCCCGGAGATTATTAATTCAAACGATAATTATGGACCCGAAAGTTTGTGGTACTGTCAGAGTTTTGGAACCAGACCGCTTTAGCGCTACTATTCCTGGGGTGAGAACTTTTTCTGCTGCGAAAACTGCTGACTTAAATATAGGGTTGCCTCAAGAAGAAAAGGTGTTTATCTGGCAACGCACAATTTTAAATTATCCGTCTGACTTTCACAAACTTAAGTCTTTGCTAGAAAAGGATTATTTGATTGTGGCTGAAATTGATGATAATCCGTTACGTCGTCCTGAATATGCTGAAAATAATTATCTTAGCTATCGTGGTTGTCACTGTGTACAAACTTCTACCCCATCCCTAGCTAATTTTTTACGTCAATATAACCCCAACGTTGTAGTTTTTCAGAATCAGTTGGCTAAAATAGTACCTCTATATGAGCGCACACTTTCCCATAATAAATATCTTACCATATTTTTTGGAGCTGTCAACAGGGAAGCAGACTGGAAAGAAATTATGCCGATAATCAATCAAGTATTGTCAGATTATCAAGATAAAATTAGGTTCAAAGTCATCCACGATAAGTTATTTTTTGAAAGTTTAAATACAACCAATAAAGAATTTTATCCATTTTGTAGTTATGATAAGTATCTAGAGATTCTTGGTAGTTGTGACCTTAGTTTATTACCTTTAAATGACAACCCAATTAATCAAATGAAATCTGACTTAAAATTTGTTGAATGTGCAGGTTATGGAGTAGCTGTACTAGCTAGTCCAATAGTTTATCAAGATTCAATTATTGATGGTAAAACAGGTTTAATTTATCATTCTGTTTCAGATTTTGCTAGAAAATTGAGACAACTAATAACTGATGAAAATCTCAGAAAAAAAATAGCAATTAACGCTTATGATTGGGTGAAAAATAATCGTTTACTTTCTCAAAATTATCGTCAGCGCCGGGATTGGTATCTGCAAATGCGAGATGAATTAGCGCGTTTAAATGAACAGTTAAAAAATCGTGTTCCAGAATTATTTGATTATTAAAAACTTGAAGTATTATTTTTGAAGGAGCTAGGATACAGAAAGGGGAGTGGGGAAGTAATACCAATTTGAAAAAAGAATGTGATGAATAATAAGTGCAATAAAAAGATTTTGCCGGAAATGTCCCTTTGACAAAAAAGAGAATTTACGACCTAAAAACTGGTATTGAAGCAATTCATTATGACTCCTGACTCGGTCCTTCCCCTCCTGGGAGGGGTTAGGGGTGGGTTGACTCCTAAGAAATAGCCTAACTCTTTGTAGCAAATATTTATCAAATTGGTATAAGGGAGTAGGGAGCATTTTTCTACCTTTTTCCCCTATTCTATTTCTGAATTTCCTGACTTCTGACTTTTGACTCCCATGCCAAAAACACATACCGCGTCAAAGATACCATAAGGGTTCTACAAAATTAAATACAGCAATTTTTACAGGTGTAATCGTCTGAATTATTTAGTTATAAAAAAAAATAGTATACTTTATTAGTCTATGTTTGTTTTCTAAAAAAATTAAATTATTAAAAACATAGTGTTTCAGAACTATTTAGGGTTTGCTGAAAAAGTCTTTTAGTAGGGTTAGGATACAGGAGACAGGAGACAGTAGAAATGGGAATGAGCGAGGAGGTAGGAGCTAAGTTTTGTCCCAAGATTGTTCTGCCCAAATCTTGACCAAAATCCGCTCATTTTTGAACCATTACCGCTTAAAAACTCGCACTTTTTGATACTTAAAAAGGCACTTACCTTTATTTATAAAGACTTTTAGATTTAATCAGCAAGCCCTATTTAGTTATCAAAAAAAAATAGTATACTTTATTAGTCTATGTTTATTTTCTAAAAAAATTAAATTATTAAAAACATAGTGTTCCAGAACTATTTAACAGATCAAAATTGACGTATGATTTTTGAATAAGCAGTTGAGCTGCCAGAAAAGTTAGTATTAGTATATTTTTCTACTCCTTACTCCCCTACTCCCTATTCCCTATTCCCTGTTCCCTATTCCCTCTTCCAAAAATGCGAATATTATTTACAATTGCTCATTTCTTTAACCCTGAAGGTAGCGGAAAACATGGTTCTTTACGCAAAGACCCGCAAACACGACGCATAGCATTAACTACCTGTTTAACTGCATTGCGTGCCTTATATGCTAAATCTCAGTACATAATTGATATTAGTAGACATCAAGCAATTCCAGCCAATCAAAATCATGGCCATGATATTGATATTATTGTTTGTACCACTAAAGGTCTTCATTTATTATCTCAAATTCCTTTGCCCTCAAATTTTCTGATGCACCACAGCACTAACGTAGAACCTATGTTACTAGGTTTTGAATGTCAGGAAGTAATGAAATCATGTCTTGGGAAATACGATTATTATTGTTACTTAGAAGATGATTTAATACTACATGATCCATGGTTATTTGTGAAGTTAAATTGGTTTAATCACCACACAGGAAATGGTAATTTACTTCAAGCAAATCGTTATGAAATTTCTCCTTTAGGAGCTATTCCCAAAGCTTATATAGATGGAGATTTAAAACCAGAAATAACAGCTAAATTTCAAAATATTCGAGAACAATATCAGCTTAAGGGAAAAATCATGGAAAAGGTAATTGCCTTTCATAGAACTCTTAACCCCCACTCTGGTTGCTATTTTTTGAATGCCGAACAGATGAAAAAATGGGCTAGTAAACCTTATTTTTTAGACCGAGATACCAGCTTTATTGGTCCGTTAGAAAGTGCTGCTACTTTAGGAATTATGCGGACTTTTAAAATTTATAAACCTGCTGCTGCTGATGCAAGTTTTCTAGAAATTCAGCATTTTGGCACTACATTTTTGAGTTTAATTGATAATCAAATAACATTGATTCAAGAACAAGCTCCAGCTAAGGAAAAAACTCAGAGTGAAGGTACAAATAAAGTAGAAAAACAAGTCAAAACAGAAACTAATCCAGAAAAAAATGAGGAGTGATTAAAAATCAATCACAGCCTCATAATTTTGCTTAATGCTAATAGATTATATTAGATAATAAAGATGTCAGATTGAAGTAGGTTAGGAGTACCATTGAGGCGAGCAATGGTAATAATAGGATTACTATCATCATTTTCCAGATTACCGTTAGGATCGTACTTTAACAGACCTGAACCAGCTAGTTCTGGGTCATCTGATGTGTCATTTGGATCTGTTTTTGGGTTTCGTTCATAGATAATAGTAGGACCGCTAGTTCGAGCAAAGCTATCTTCATAGTTATCACCTGGACCAACACCAGCAAAATCATTAATGCCAATAATTGAGTTTTTGCTGGAATTTTCCAAATTAAATCCATTCAAGTCTAGAAGTATCCGGTCATCAGAAGGATCGAAGTCTACGATCACACTATTTTCAGTGACACCCTCCTCAACGGCAAAATAAGCAAAGCTATCGTTACCTTGACCACCAATTAAGGAGTCCCCTGTACCATTAAGGCCAGCTGCAATATAGTCGTCACCAGCACCAGCAAGAATAGTATCAGTTCCTCCACGGCCAAATATAACATCATTCCCTGCACCAGCACTAATACTATCTCCTAATGAGTCATCTGCAGTACCACCCACAATGGAATCATCACCTGCTCCAGTAATTAAGGTATCTCCTCCATCACCACCACTTAAAGTGTTACTACCTTGAGTATCTTCTATGAAGAATGGTGCTGTACCTCCACCCTGAAATGCTATTACTGTATCGTTACCTTGTGTATTCCCAATTAACTGATCGCTTGTTCCACCAAACTGAATAAAGTCATTACCCGTACCACCATCAAAGAAGTTTGCCACACCAGCGTTGGTACTACCCAAAAGGATATCATTACCTGAACTACCAATCAGAGTAACTTCAATACTACCACCACCCGAAGCATTGGTACTGATGCTTGTAGCATCAATGGTATCGTCACCCTCGCCCCCATCCACACGACTAAAGATACCACTGAGACAATCATTTCCCTGACCACCAATCATAGTATCTGATAAAAAGCCTGATGCTAGAGTATCATCACCGGCACCACCATCTAATCTGTTTTGACCAGCAAAACCGGGAACAGTAACTGCTATACCATTAGTACTAAATTTATCTTCATTTTCTTCGATCAAACCAGTGATAATTAAGTCATCACCTTCACCACCAACCAAGGTATCTCTTGAAGCTTGGCCCCTGATAGTATCGTTGCCAGCTCCGCCATCTAAGGAATTTCTACCATCACCAAATGGCCCTACTGCACCTTGAATAAAGTCATTACCTTCACCACCTATTAGAGTAGACCTTTCTATCGAAGTTAAAGCTATAGCTGTGCTATTAACAGGGGTACCTACAGATTCCTGATTTAGCTGAACTATTACATCATTGCCACGATCTCCACTTACACGGACTTGGCTACCCAAAGAATATAATGTGTCATTATCTCTACCGCCGTAGATAGTATCGCGATCGCCAAAAGCAACAACTAAATCTTCTTGTCGGTTTGCAGAAATAAAGTTTTGGCCTTGACCTGTGTCACCTGTAAATGTAGGTAAGGTGTCAAAATCAAGTGCCTCTACTACTTCCGGAGCAAAGACACTAATAGTGTCATTATCCCTGCCACCATAAAGACTATCTCTTGTGCCGATAAGTAGGATATCATTACCTTGATTGGCAGAGTACCAGTTATCTCCAATCAGGCCACGGAGAAAGTCATCTCCCTGACCTCCATAAAGGCTAGTACGGGAAACAGCTACTAAGGTATCATTTTCATCATCTCCAAATCCGAAACCAGCAGCAGCTTGGAATTCCAGGGAGTCACTCCCTGCACCACCTTCGAGAGTATCTGGTTGACCAGAGTTGTTAATACCAGAAGGACCCCTAGATACCAGTGTATCGTTTCCATCTCCACCTCTAGCTAGACTGCCACCTAGGGTAGAAGTAAATATAGTGTCGTCTCCACCAATACCATTAATCGTATCAGGTGCTATATTACCAGAATCCTCCTGATCGAAGCGATCGTCTCCATCAGTTAGCGTTACCATACCGTTTCACTCCTCTACATGGTTTATATCTAAAATATGGACAATTGTTTTGTTTGGCTCAACTACCAACAAATACCAGTAATTTTATATTCGGCTGTAGTTTAACCTGTTTATCTGGAATAAGTCTAGCCTTTTAACTACAAAAATTATCAGCCAAAATTTGGCCTACTATGTGCCTATGGGTTTACCATTATTGACTTTTAAGTACAATCTAGTATCTATACTAAGGCAGCATATTTTTAATGATTGATTATAGTGTTAACATTACCGGAGGACGTGGATTGTTGATTTTAGGTTCCCATATAGTATGGTTGATTTTTAAGGTATCTAGAGTTTAGATGAGGTTAGAGGTTGTTTTTTTTCTATACCTACATCTTTGATTTGTAAGGTGCGGTTAGCAACTTGATGAATTAGTTCTAAATGTTTTGCTAATAAGTTGGAAAGAGCGTATCGCTCTAAAACTGTTTTGCGGGCCTTGGCACGTATTTCTGCCATGCGAGTTGGATGATTCAACACTTCATCAATGCGGTCAGCTATTTGTTTGGGGGAGAAGAAGTCTACTAATAGGCCATTTTTACCATCCTCAATAACTTCCCTCACAGGAGGTGTATCTGAGCCTACAATTAGACAACCAGTGGATAGAGACTCAATCATAGACCATGACAGAACAAAAGGTCTGGTTAAGTAGATATGAACATCAGATGCTTGAATGACTTTTAAGTATAGACCATAGGGCAATGAACCAACGAAGTGAACTCGTGATAAGTCCAAGGGTATTTTTTCTAACATTTCTTGTTTGTAAGTTTTACCATTGGGCAAAGATTTACCGTAGCAAACTCTTTCAGAACCGACTACTACTACATGGCAGTTGGGCCTCCTTTCTTGGATATAGGCGATCGCTTCTATAAATTCTGGGAATCCCCGATAGGGTTCCATGCCTCGCGCTACATAAGTTACAAGTTCATCAACACCGGACAGGTCTAAATTAGGTAGTACTAATTTTGCCTCTGGATTGGGTTTAAAGTAATCAGTATCTACCCCATCGTGGAGTACAGATAGTTTGCTTTGGAGTTCTGTGGGAAATTGCGATCGCTGCCAATATGTGGGGGATAACCCCCAATCACAGGTGTACAAATCTATTAATATGGGAGCATTTTTTACTCTTATTCTGGCCATATCATCTACTGTCAAGGGTTCTGCCGGGTCGAAGTCAGCGTCAGAGCCATGAGAATGATAGAACCATTCAAAGTAGCAAAGAAGTGGGGTGTTCGGAAATGCTTCTTTGACAAATAAGGTGGGTCCCCAGCCAGAGTGGCCACAAATTATATCTGGCACAAACCCCTGTGCTTTGAGTTGTTCTGCGGTTCTAAATACGGCTTGTCCATAAATTACTGCACTTTCTAGGGGACGGACGTAGTGATGGGTTTCTGGACGTGGTTCGCGACTGGGTTTGAATAATGCTTTGTGAACTCCTGGTATTTTCCACTCTGGGCGTTCGTTTTTTGTGCCAAATACAACTTGATTATTAGGATTTGCTCCTAAGGCAGTAATAATATGACGATATTGAGCAGGAAAATTTGGGTGCAGGAAGAGATATTTCATAAGTTCTAAATTTGTATTATTAATGATTATTTTTTAATGTTTGAATGTAAGCATTTCCTGGGGACTGCTGCGCAAACAGCTATTAGCAGTCAGCTATCAGCAATTAGTAATTATTCATTACTTCTAGGGTTTAGTCAGGGAACGTATGGCAGTAACTTTTTATTTTTTCTCAATTTCAAAGGTTGCTTTTACCTTGCCTAAAATTCATAGCTGATAGTTAATAGCTGACGGCTTTTTGCTTACGTTTAAATAGGGTTTGCTGATTAAATCTTAAAGAATTGACTGATATTGGCTTTAGTCTTTTTATGATGTAAAAAAGTGCCTGGTATTACGTCCAAAACCCTCAAAATTTTAGCATAAAAGGCAGAATAATTGCAGAAAAATAACTCTGACAAATATATTTGACTACCTCCTAATTAAATTCTATTCTCCGTTCCTCCTAACTACTCCCCCACTTCCCTACTCCTCCACTCCCCTACTCCTTAAAAAGACTTTTTCAGCAAACCCTAAATAATGTCTGGTGCCTGGCATATCCATACACAATCTCTAGGAACTGAATTAGTATCTTGATGAATAATTTTGTATTTTAGATGGGATAGAAATTTCTCCATTATTGTATTAGTCATTACTGAGTGAGCGGTTCCGTTTCGTTTTCCCATAAGATTGTTATCCCAATCTTTGAGAAATCTTTGCCAACCTAGATCGCTGAGGGTATTTGTGTGGTGAAATATGCAAATTTTTTCTCCTCGTAATTTGGCGGGTATTTTGGTTAGGTAGTTAAAAATATCTCTGGGTTCTAAATGCACCATTGTGTCGTAACAAAAACAAACATCTGCTGTTTTTGAATCAATTTCATTTAATGTTATTCCATCAAGTTTTAGGTATTTGACTTTGGCTTCGCCGAGTCGATTTTTAGTA
The DNA here is from genome assembly GCF_010672695.1 of Okeania sp. SIO1H4. Taxonomy (NCBI): domain Bacteria; kingdom Bacillati; phylum Cyanobacteriota; class Cyanophyceae; order Oscillatoriales; family Microcoleaceae; genus Okeania; species Okeania sp. SIO1H4. The sequence continues at coordinate 240,419 of NZ_JAAHGB010000007.1, read as the reverse complement.
GCATTTAACATAGAATTGGAGATATCAGCACATATTAATTTTTGGCAATGTTTGAGCAACAATTCTGCTGTACGTCCTCCACCAATGCCTATTTCTAGTACTGTATGTTTTTCATTGATATATGGTGCTATAAATTTTTGTTCTATTAATTTTTCATATTCTGCTAATGAGTTGGCTGCCCCTGCTGCTTTACCTATCCATTCGTCACCTATATGAGTTAATTCGGGATAATCTTCATGCCATTTTTTTGCATATTCTTCCCAAGAATTTTCATAATCAATAGTCATAGTTATGTCGCTATATTTTGTCAATTTTTTGATTAAAGTTGCCAGTTTAGTTCAATACCTAAATACTTAGTTAATTTTTGATTATATGGTTGAAAATATGTTACTAATTGTTGGTATATTTCATCTCTAGGTTGTGAGTAATTACCAGAATTATATCTAAAATATGTTTCTGAGTGGTATGTAGGTAATTCTAGAAATTGAAATACTTTATTCATGGTTTCTAGTGGGTGGTTAAATAAGTCTTCACTCAGGAGAATGAGAAATTGTTCCTTGGGAAAAATATTCATCCAATTTTGTAGTTGTTCAATATATTTGCCTCTTGCTAGATATGTATAATTTTGATGATTAAAACTGTAATATGTTCCTGTTTGAATTATTTTTTCAACTTCTCCTTTTAGGCGATTTTGTTCGGCAGCGATCGCTTCTTTCAAAGTTAATTTTTCAGTTCCTAATCTAACTTCGTGATAATAATGAGATATTGCTCTTTCTGCTGGGTTTCTCAACAATATAATTAATTTCATCTGAGGATATATATCAAAAATTCGTTGGGGTACGAGAGGATGGAATAAATAGTAAGGGCTTGATTCTCCTGTAATTATTCCTGGCTCTAATTCGGGAAATTGCGATTGATACCATTTTAAATCCTTATCAAAATTTAAGTCAAAGTAATGAATTTCATGTTGTAAGGATGCTGCAACTAAAGGGTGTTGCACTAAATAGTTATATAAGGAATTAGTACCACATTTCTGAGCGCCAATTATCAGAAAATGTGGCTTTTGATAGTTGATTGGATAGTCGATTTTTTTGTGGAATTTGATACCAATATATTCCTTGAGTTTTTGGTTATAGGGTTGAAAGTATTCTGTTAATTGCTGGTATGTTTCAGAGTTAATGTCAGGTTTTTTTTCTTGATTATGATCGATATAATCATCTATTAATTCTGGCTTCAAATCGAGAAACTTAAATACTTTGTTCATAGTTTCTTGAGGATGATTAAACAAATCTTCACTTTGCAGAATTAAAAATTGTTCTTTTGGGAAAAATTTCATCCAATTTTGTAGTTGCTCGACGTATTTACCGCGAGATAAATATGTGTAGTGTTGATGGTTAAAGCTGTAATATGTTTCTGTTTCTATAATTTTCTCAACTTCTCCTTTTAAACGATTAGATTCTGTAGCGATCGCTTCTGATAAACTTAAAGATTCATAACCTAATTTCACTTCATGGTAGTAGTGATTGATTGCTCTATCTATAGGATTTCTTAGTATGACAATCAACTTTATATTAGGATAAAAATTGTAAACTCTTTGAGGAACAAGAGGATGAAATAAATAGTAAGAACTTGATTCTCCTGTAATTAAATCACTTTCTTCTTCCACTACAAATTGATTTTGATACCAGTTTATTCCTTGATGAAAATTTAGATCGAAAAAATGTAATGATGGTTGTTTAACTGCTGCTACTTTAGGATGTTGAAAAAGATACTTATGTAAGTAATTAACACCACATTGCTGCGCTCCAATTATCAAAAAATCAGGTTTTTTGGATTGTTCTTTTAATTTTTTATGTCGGAGAATACATAAGCAAAAATCACTTTTTAAACCTCCTGGAATTTCCATTAAAATTTTCTCAAATTCCAGTAATAATCTGATTATTGTTTCTCCTTTGGGGTCTTCAGTAACAAATTGATTACTATCTAGTAATTGATATAGTTCGTTAATTAATCCACCACCATAGTGATTCAAAACTTCTATATGAAAGTAGTATTTGATGAATGCCAATATCAATTTTGAACGTACTGCTTCAGATGGGTCTAGTGTAAATACTTCTTCAATACTTGGGCTTTTATATTTTGATACTTTGACAGATTTTAGACTATCATCAAAGCAATTATATATACGATTAATAATATCTAATTGTTGTTGTTCATAAATATTGAAACAATCACCAATATACTCATTTAAGATTACATAACCTTGAGGCTTTAAGCTATTTTTGATTGTGGACAAACAGTGTTCTAATTCTTTCACATGATGCAAAGAACCAAAGCACGTTATTAGGTCATATTTTTTGTTAAGAGTAAAAGTATTAAAATTATCTTGGTATAAATTAATTTTAACTCCGGCTTTTTCTGCATCTCTTCTAGCAATTGCTAATGCTGATTCAGAAAAATCAAAGGCATCAATATTCTTAGCTAAACCCAACTTAGCCATTAGTATTTCGTGATTACCAACGCCACAACCAATAGACAATAAACTATCAAATTTTCTGCCAGCAAAAAAATCTTCTATCAACCAAGCTAGCCAATATTTTTCTGTTTCGCCACCAGATATTCTTTTATTAATAGCTTTTTCAATAATCAAATTAGATACCCACTGATTACTATTTACTAAAGCTGCTTTTGGATTTGTTTGCCAATATTTTTGGGCTTGATTCTGATGCTGATGATTGAAACTCTTTTCTGACATATAAAAATTTTCTTTTAATTGTGAAATATTATATAGCAGGGAATATTGATATTATGCATTTTAATAACAATCAAATCCTCATATAGCAATTCCCAAGAAGCGTGAGGTTATTTCAGTTATCAGTTATCAGTTATCAGTACCTCTACAATAAGGAGGCTTGAAATCTGAAATATTCTCTTTTTTTATCCCCTTAAAAGGCTATCCATTACCAAATAATTAATAATTAAATAGGGCTTACCGATCAAATATAAAAGTATTTATATATAAAGGTTTGAGTATTTTTAGGCTCGAATTGCAGTGCCTCTGTTTCAGTTGAAAACGCTCAAAAAGCTAGTATTTTAGGCGTATAGTTGGGCAGAAAAATCATTCTTACAATTCTTACTCCTACCTCCTCGCTCCCCACCCATTTCTCCGTCTCCCCCTCCTGGGAGGGGTTAGGGGTGGGTTGTCTCCTGTCTCCTGTCTCCTACCTCAGCAAAAAGACTTTATTCAGCTTTCTGTGGTTTTTTTACCCTCAAAAAATACTCCTGCTGCTAAAATTTCTCTACCCTTTTCTCCTAATACAATATCTAAATTATCACCTTCTTGTACTAAAAAAGCGTGCCAATCTTCTAAACGTTCTTGCCATTCTTGTTGTTGAATATAAGGCCAGACAGTTTGAATAAACATCATCATACTATAGGATGGATAATGATGGGGAAAAATACCACTATTGATTTCTTCAAAGTCTGACAAAATTTTCCGTAAACCATGAATTGTCATATTAAAATAATGGCTGGGGTCAGCGTGAAGTGGTTGTAAAAATGCAGTATCAATAAATATTAAACCTCCTGGTTTTAAGATGCGATAAAGTTCTTTTGCGGTAAAAAATGGATTAGGTAAATGTTCAAAAACTGCATGACTAATTATGCCATCAAAGCAGTTATCTGAAAATGGTAATTTTAATGTTGAGCAGACGACATCTGTATATTGATATTGCTGCACATCTAAGTAACAAATATTTGGCTTTAGATATTCTTTTTGAGTGTTACCTGCGCCAAAATCTAAAACTATTCCATTTTCTCCAATTTTATTTAATACTGTTAAAATTCCTTCTGAGTAAGGATGGGTAGTTTCTGTTTCTGTGAGTTTAATAAATGGTAAATCTCCTGGTTGCAAAATATGAGGAGTATTGCTTCTTATCCATATAGGGCAATTTTTTTTATTACATGGTGTAGCTATATTTCCACATTGGGGACAAATTAATAGTTTTTGTAGGTTGAAAATTTTCTGTCGTTGAGGTTGGTTAGGGATATTTCCAATAATTTTAAATTGATTTTGAAATAATAATATTTTTTCTCTTCCATCGGCAAATATTTCTATTTTTATATCTGTCTCTGGTTTAATATTTTTTGGCAGTAAAAGCTCTCCCCCAAAACCACTATGACTAGCATATTTTTTTTCTGGAAAAGCAGCAGCTACATCTGGTCGATATCCACCATGTAAAAGGGAGGCATAAGGTTTTCCATTTAGATAAATACTTAGTTGAATATTGAAATTATTTTCAGAAATGTACCAACCAGAAAATTTAGTTAAGTAATGTATTTCTGTGCTTTTAGGAAAATCTAGATTAAACATTATTTATTTTCATAATTTGCCAGTTTTAAGACCAATTTTTCATACTTTAACTACAAATTTTGACTTAAAAATTACCAAATAATAAAGATTTAAAGGCTCTCCTTTAAAGTAGAAAAGCGGTCAAGGGATGGCTAGATATCCCCCCCATATCCAATCGATCAAGAGAAAATAAAAAATTTTTCTTTTAGTCAATTTTCTTCTTTTCAAGGAAAGGTAATTGTTAATTATTAATTTTAGAATGCTTTGTTTTCTCTATCATTGGTTTCTCAAGTTTTGAACTTCTTCTAAACTTAAACCTGTATTTTGACTAACACTTTTTGCATCTAAAAATTCTAGTAATCGTTTGGCAATTTCGATTTTAGCTTCTCGATTACCTTGCTCAATTCCTTGTTTTATGGCTCTTTTTATAGCATTTTTTTTGTCGGCGATATAAGTTTCCCGTGCCTCTAAATTTTCAAATTATTCTCTAGTCAAACCAGCTTGATTAGCAACTTCAAATGCTTTATGAATTTCTGGAACTTCCCTCATTTTTTCTGGCACAGAATCTAAACTATTCGCACTTTTGAGAAAATACAGCCATTTATCAGTAATTGTTGTTAATTATGAGATTTATTTAGTAAATTTGGGCAATTCCACAAAGACTAATTCAATGTCATAAATAGGATAGTCTATTCAATAATCTTTTTCCTTGAGCAAAAAGCGAGAAATAATTTTATCTAATCCAGAAAACATTTCAAAATCTGTAATAGTTAAGCCAATAACATAATTTAGCAAAGTGTAATCTTCTCCTGAATCTAACTGAGTAGGATAAGCTTTAGCTACATTATATAAAATCCGCTTTTCAAATCCTTCTAAGTTCAAAACTTACATTTCAATAATTACAGTTTTTTCACCAGTAATTTTGGCTTTAACATCTAAATAAGTATCTTTTAAACCTCGAATTTTAGGTACGAGATAGGGGTTGAGGATTTGTAGGTCTTTGATAGTAGGATTACTGTCATAGAGGATGCTGTTTAGGAAACTAATTAAAATGTCTTTACTTTGTTCGGAACCAAATATTTTCTTGAAGGCAAAATCTGTTTTGGGATTAATAAAAATCATTGGTTTGACCTCTTGAGGGAGTAGAGGAGTAGGGGAGTAAGGGAGTAGGGGAGTAGGGGAGTAGGGGAGTAGGGGAGTAGGGGAGTAAAATTAAGCTTTAAATACCCTTATTTTTCTAGAAAACAAGAGTCTAAAAAAGTGTTTAATGACTCCATAACCAAAGTCAAGAGTAACACAAAATTGGAAATTATTAGTAACATTAAACCCACTAATTAATCCGTACATCTGTGCCATAATCCCTGTGTGCTAATTTATCTAAAGAAAAGTATGCTTCTCTGAATATTTGACCATAAGTTTCTGTCATTTCAGCAAAAGTATTTAATGACTCCAGTACATATTTAGAATTATCTGCGAGTCGATGACGCAATGCTTCATCTATCAATAAAGATGTCAAAACATTTGCTAATTCTTCTGGGTTATCGGGAGTATAGAATAAACCATTAATATTTGGTTTTACTTGTTCAACTATGCCAAATACTGGAGTAGTAATTATGGGTAAATTATAAGCCATTGCTTCTAATATGACTCTTGGGAAACTCTCGACCCGAGAAGTACAAACAAATATATCTGCTGCTTGATAATATTTGGCTGTTTCTGGAGTTTCTTTGACTATTTCTACTCGCTGTTGAATTTCTTCTGGTAATTCAGTCAAAAGTTCGTGTAATTTTAAACTGTAAAGATTTGGGCGATCGCCTACTATAAAACATTTGATTTTTTTACTTTCTGTTTCAGGGATAAATGATAAAGCTTTTACTAAATCTTGTTGACCTTTCCTTTCACAAACAGTACCTAATAATAGAATGACAATTTCATCATTTTTTACTTCTAAAGCTGACCTTGCTGATTGTTTTGACCATTTATGAACTGCGGATTTTAATAATTTTAAATCTAAGCCATTATGTACAACAGTAAAATTGTGATGACTATTCAAAGGTAAGTATCTATTTCGAGTAGCATCTGCCACAAAAATTACTCGATAAGGATAGCGGAAACATTCTAATGCTCTAGCAGCTATATCTGTGCCAAACCGATTAAAATAAGTTTGCCAAGGCTCACTTTCATGTACATTCCAAACACTAGGAATATTTAACATCTGAGCCACATCTACCATGAAAAAATTTTCTAAAGTATTGACATACATAACATCAATATTTAGTGCTTTTATTTCTTTAGCAAAACTAGCTAAAGCTTCATCATAAATATCTCTTTGATAAATATGTTCTAGTGGATTATCCCGAACAACTACCTGAATATTATGTTGTTCATAAATTTCTCTCAATTCTCCATCATTGACAGAAAAAATTATTGGTTCAACAATTCCATCATCTGCCAATTTTAGGGCAATTTCTAATTGATGAAGTGGTGCACCAGTTAAATCTAAGGAATTACTACACATCAATAATTTAATTCTGGGAAAAATGTCTTTCATTTCAGCGAGTAAATTTTCCTCAGTATAATTAACCAGTTCGTTTATTGGTGTTTTATTTTGAGAATTTGCCTCTAGTTTCGGATTATTTATTGGTGATTTTTGCTGAGACTCATCTACTTTTGCCTGACTATTTATTTCTAGTTCATTTTGAGAATTTGCCTCTAGTTTCGGATTATTTATTGGTGATTTTTGCTGAGACTCATCTACTTTTGCCTGACTATTTATTTCTAGTTCATTTTGAGAATTTGCCTCTAGTCCCAGATTATTTATTTGTGATTCTTTCTGAGGATTGTTATATTCTGACTCCTGACTCCTGACTCCTGACTCCTGAATAAAATATCGCCTTGGTTGAATTTCAAATAACTCACTTTCTAGAGAAAAATGAGGACTATAAAATCTATCAACCATCTGAGAATATTTCTGACGATAATTTGCTTCTTCTTGGGGATTATCAGAATAACCGCGACTCGTTCCTTCCTTATGAATTAACTCAGCATCTGGACAATAAACTGAACGATAACCTCTTTCTAAAAGTCGATAACCATAGTCAGCATCATTATAAGCAACGGCAAAATTTGACTCATCAAAACCACCCAAATCTAAAAATAATTGCCGGGAAGTTAACATACAAGCAGCAGTTACCGCCGAATAATTTCTTGACACAAAAGCTTGAGAAAGATAACCCCTATTTTCACTATGTAATAATTTAAAAGCATGACCTGCTAAACCATGATGTAAACCATGAATTACTCCTGCGTGTTGAATCCTTTTATCGGGATATATTAATTTGGCACCCACTGCTCCAACACCAGGGAATTGTGCATAACCAATCATTTGACTTAACCACTGAGGAGAAATAACCTCCGTGTCATTATTTAAAAATAGAACATATTCACTATCAACCTGTTCTACAGCACGATTATTAATTGCAGCAAAATTAAATTTACCCCCACTATTAGGAATAGAAATAACTGATATATTTGCCGACCTAGAAAATGAACTTTTTAGATTTGCAAAATATTCTAAAATTTCAGGTTCATCACTCTCATTATCAATCACAAATATTTGATAATTCTCATAAGTAGTCTTTCTCAAAGACTCAATACAACTCTTCAATAACTTGACTTGATTTTTAGTCGGAATAATAATACTTACCGACTTACCTTCGTCCGGAAAAGTAGCTTTAAAAATTCCCAAATTTTCTCGCACTGCCCAATCTGGTTGATAAATATCTCCCTTCACACCACGACGTTTTAAACTTTCTTGAACCGCTCTTTCACCTGCTAGAAAACTTTTCGGTTTTTCCCCACCAGAAATAGCAGTCGAACCAGGAGAAGTTCGCCAATGATATAACACCAAAGGTAAATGCCCAACTTCGCGAGAAATTTCCGTTGCTCTTAAAGCAAAATCATAATCTTGAGAACCTTCAAAACCAATTCTTAAACCTCCAACTCTCTCAAAAATTTCTTTTCTAACTACGCACAAATGACCCATATACATATAAGAAAGTAACAGCTCTGGAGAATATTCCGGTTTAAATTGAGGGTCGAATCTTTTGCCTTCTGTATTTATTTTGTCGTCGTCCGAATAGAGAAAATCTGTTTCTGGATTTTGACTTAAATATAAAGCCACTTCTCCCAAAGCATCAGGAGTAAGTTCATCATCATTATCTAGGAAGAGAATAAAATCTCCCGTAGCAAGTTCAGCAGCAGAATTCGTCGCAGCACTAATATTTCCATTTTCAGAACGGAATATTAATTTAATCCGAGCATCTTTCTCAGCCATTTCTGTCAGAAATTCCCGAATATCTGGATTACTACTACAATCATCCGCTATACAAAATTCCCAATTTTGGTACACTTGGTTTAGTACACTGGCTATTGCTTTGTCTAAAAATTCCAAAGGTGGGTTATAAACTGGCATGACCACAGAAATTTTAGGTAAAGTTACCTGGCAACCCTCTAACCGAGAAATTAAATATTGAAGGGAGCGATCGCCCCAGTTATTTACGGCCAACCAAGCGTCATAAACATCCATAGTTTCTGACACCATAAATCCGGGAGGCGCGAATAATTCTCCTTCTTGCCATTGTTGTTGTCGATATATCTGTAATATTTGTCTGGCAATACCAGGTAATTCTGAAGGTAGAGGGATGATGCGACCCAACCTTTGCTTCCTTTCCGCAGTCCGTTTCCCAATAGCTTTAGCAAATTTGGATAACTTCTCGAATTTATCTTTAACTTTTTCCCAGAAACTATAACGTCTTAGTTTTAAAAATTCTGAGCAAGGGAAACCAACTATTTCCCCATTTTCTAAATGTGCTTCTAAACTAACTTGCCATTTTCCGACTGGAAGTTCCACCGTTGCCTCAAACCCACTATCCGAACTTCCCACCAAATCAGGGAAAACTGCTCCCACATCTTTTCGATGCAAACCATAAGCACAGTCTACGGAAATATCCCCACATTTGAGAACTAATTTTGTGATTTTCTGCTCTGGGTGGCAACACCAACCGGCAAATAAAATTACCCCCTCCCCTTGTTGCCAGTCTGTAGGTGCATCAAAATTTGCTTCGACTGTAGATACTGATATTGGATAGGAGGCAAATTTATGCCACTTTCCTTTTTTATCCTGTGCTTCGAGAATTAATTGATAATTTCCTGGGGAGAGTTGTATATATACTTGGAAACCAGAGTTTTCCGAAGCAGGAATGTCTGGATATTCTTGGGCAACATCTGGTCGCGAGATACCATAGTTACCAGGAAAAATTTCGCCTCCCACTTTGGCACGAATAGTTTGGATGTTAAGACTACCGCTATGGAAACACCAACCTACTATTTGTATCTGGGAGTTAGAAATTTTCCAGTTAGTAGGGGAGTCGATGGAGAAAAATAAGTGCTGTGATAGCTTGCTTAATTTCCCTTTCAGACCAAACCACTTTTCCCGCAGTTTCCAAAACTTGGAAGATTTCATGGCAGACATTTCTACCCTAAGTGTTTCAGTTTCTAGATGTTGGACGTTTAATTCAGCTTGAATTTGCTCTAGTTGAGTTTGAGTTTGCCCTAATTCTGTTTCTAACAGTTGAATTTTGTCCTGAGATTTGACTAATATTCCTTCTGTTTTTCCTAATTCTGTTTCTAACAGTTTAATTTTGTCCTGAGACTCAGCTAATTTTACTTGAGTACCATTTAATATTCCTTCTGTTTTTCCTAATTCTGTTTCTAACAGTTTAATTTTGTCCTGAGACTCAGCTAATTTTACTTGAGTACCATTTAATATTCCTTCTGTTTTTCCTAATTCCGTTTCTAACAGTTGAATTTTACTTTGAGACTCTTGTAACTTAGCGATATTACCGTTAAGTTGTTGTTGAGTTTGACCAAATTCTGTTTCTAAAAGTTGAATTTTATCCTGAGACTCTTGTAACCTAATTTTATTTCTTTCAAATTGAACTTGGGTTTGCCCTAATTCTGTTTCTACCCCTAATAACTTTTTCTGAGATTCAGTTAGTTTTACCAGAGTACCATCCAGTTGAACTTGAGCTTTACCTAGTTCTGTTTCTAGACCTAATATTTTGGCTAAAGCTTCTTGAAATCTTGTCGCTGAGTTATCGAGTTGTGCTTGAGTTTGACCTAAATCTATTTCTAATCCAATGATTTTCTTTTGAGACTCATCTAGTTTAATTTTTGTACTTTCAAATTGTGCCTGAGCTTGCCCTAGTTTGATTTCTAATGTGGAAATTTTGGTTTGATGTTCTTGGAATTTTCTTTCTTTACCGTCAAGTTTAGTTTGGGTTTCACCTAGTTCTCTTTCTAGTACTTCTAATTTTTTAACAGACTCTTGGAGTGTAACTTCTCTGCTATCCAGTTGTTGCTGAGTTACACCCAGTTCTTTTTCTAGATTATGTACTTTATGCTGTGCTTCTTGGAAAATTTCTTGCCATTTTTTCAAGTCTGTTTCTAACAGATTAATTTGTTTTTCTAAACCTCGAATATTCGACCAATCTTGAAATTCCCAGAATTGGCGATTGTTCTGGATATTTGTGATTAATTCTGCTCCTGACTCGCCACCTAAACCTATTTTTTCTAGTTGTTGATAAATCTCTAATGTTTCTGGGAAATATTTTTCTATTAGGTTAGGTCTACTGGTTTTAATAATATCCTTTACTAACAAAGATTCTTCAAAATTTCCTGGGGTAGGTGTTGGTAAGTCTATTTCAAACTTATCATTAACTGCTTGAATAAAACCTTCAGGATTTTTGCCAATACTATCAACCTTTGCTATTAAACATTGCTGATAAAAATTTTGATAAAAATCTAAGATTCTTTGATTAGAATTCAGCCACATTTTTACAGCTATTTCTGGCTGTTCCAATAAATTTTCATCCGTAGCTCGTCGATAAAGTGAATCTACTACTTCCCACGGCGAACGATAGACAAAAATAAACTTAGCATCTGGTAATAAGTTTAACCAAAAGTTTAAAAATAATGTTGTTCTTGGGTCTTTCCATCCCCAGCTTTTTCCTAAATTATCTTGAGCTTCTTCACGGTTTTTAATTAATCGTTTAGCCGCCTTTAAATATTGTTTCTTGACGGGAATTTCTGTAATTTCAACATTACTTCCTAAATCATCCAAACCTTGGGAACCTAATATTCCTTTTTGCAGTTCCACAAATTCGATATCTTCAAAATGCCCCCTAATATTTCCATATTCCGGCCTCACTAATTTCTCTCCAATATTTACCCCTACACTATGAAATAAAGAAGCTGTTAATGAGGTTCCCGAACGGTGCATTCCTGTAATAATAAAAACTGTTGATTTCATCTAATTTTTATCCTGATATTAAGCAAAGTTGTAAGCAAACAGCTATCAGCTATCAGCTATGAGTTATTATCGCACCTAAGTCCGAATTAGTCTCCAAAGAGAATTAAAAGTTATGTTTACTTCTGCATTTCCTACCGAAAGAAAGCAGAAGTTAAAAGTCATACATTTAAAAGTCAATCATTTTTGATTTGTAATTGTTTGAGAATTTTGTAACTGGTCAGTTATTTACGCCATCTTGTACTAGGGATATTCTGTCTATAATTACAGCATTTAACTTGACAACTACTTCTCCAGAATACTGAGGAACTTCTACTTCTATTACTGCATATAATTTCATTGAATTTTTCTCCTGATGTTAGGCAAAATTGGCAATATTTCAAGATACCATTACTTTTTGTTCTGCTGCTAGTGCTAGTGCCACTACACGGAAGTTAAAAGTCTAGCATTTAAAAGTCAATCATTTTTGATTTGTAATTGTTTGAGAATTTTGTAACTGGTCAGTTATTTACGCCATCTTGTACTAGGGATATTCTGTCTATAATTACAGCATTTAACTTGACAACTACTTCTCCAGAATACTGAGGAACTTCTACTTCTATTACTGCATATAATTTCATTGAATTTTTCTACTGATGTTAGGCAAAATTGGCAATATTTCAAGATACTATTAATTTGACAACTACTTCCCCAGAATACTGATAAATTTCTACTTCTACTACCCCATATAATTTCATCTAATTTTTCTCCTGATTTTAAGCAAAATTTGCAAAATTCCAAGATACCATTACTTCCTGCTCTGTTGCTAGGGATATTCTATCTGTAATTACAGTAGTTAATCTGACAAATACTTCCCCAGAATACCGAGGAATTTCTACTTCTACTACCGCATAATTAGTTTTGCCAAATATATGATTGTGATTAAAAGGAATAGTTTTTTGCACTAATATTTTTCCATCCTCACTCTTAATAATCTCAATTTCACATTCTATTGAATAAGCAGCAATAGGTTCTATTTGTGGATAAACTCGAAATCTTTTTTGACCTTCAATTTGAAATTTAATTTCAGTCTGACACTTATCACTACCCGGCAGAATTTTTTCAGCAAATTTCCAAGTTCCTCCACTATCAAAAAAAGGTAGTTCCTCAACCTCTGTTTTTACTTGCCTATTTGTTTGGCTATCCGACAAATTTTTAGTTTCTTCATTATCAGATATGAGTATTTTTTCCGCTTCTATCTTTTTTACTATTATTTCTTCCTTTGCATTTCCAACTTCTTCCTCCTTGCCAAAATTCTTAACTTCTAACTTCTGACTTCTGACTTCTGAGACTTCTAACTTCTTCCTTCCAACTTCTTCCTTCCAACTTCTTCCTTCCAACTTCTTCCTTCCAACTTCTTCCTTCCAACTTCTTCCTTCTTCCTTCTTCCTACTTAAAGGTTGAGCAACTAAACCACCAGAAATTGGCTTTTGTAAAATATATAAATCTTGCCCATTTGCCATATTACTTTGAGGAAATCTTTTAATATGTTTGAACATAGAAAATATTTCCTGATAAGCTGCTGGTGTATGTACTGCTGAAACAGTATGTTGACCTTGACCATCTACTTCTCCTTGATGGTCTAGATACAAAAATAATCCCTCTTCTCCAATACTATACATTTCAGCTTGATGAGTATTTCCAGTGCGAAAAATATCATAAACTATCGGAAAAAATTGAGGTCCGTGAAGTGTCATAAATAATATTCCACCAGGGCGTAATACTCGATAAATATCCCAGGCCCAAAGATGTTGTAAATCTAAACGTAGGTGAGTGAATACTGAGACAGCATTAACTAGGTCAAATTGATTATTTTCAAAAGGTAATGGAGGTTGAATATTGTTATGTTTGACTGTAGCAAATTTGATATTTTCTTCACACCATTCAGCACATTCAGGAAAAACATCACAACCAAATAGTTTTTGATTGGGCAAAAGTTCTGGTTTAAATGCCATTAAATAACGTCCTACTCCACAGCCAAAATCTAGAATATTCTCAAATTGATGAAAATCAAATCCTGCTTTTTGCAGATAATTTTTTACTGTATATTTTAGGTCATCAAATGAACTAAGAAAGGCTTTAACACTAGAGTTGCCACTAATTCTGAGTAATAGATGGTTTGGTGGTAATAAGACGATGGAATTAACTGGAGAAATATTAACGACTCGCTCTAAATGGAAATTATTAATAATTTTGACCAAGATAACGTCATCTGGGGATAAATGTTCGCTGTTAATGCTGCATGACCATTGATATTTTTGAATTTTGCTTTCGTATTTTGGCAAACAGCTTTTTACTTTTATTCCATTTACTAAAACAGCTACTTCTTCTACTTTTTCTTCAGGATTAATATCTGCTGCCCATCCTTCTATATAAATGTCTCCTGTAGATGTAACTTCGATACTTCTACAACCACCATCAGGATGACAATAAAAGTTTAATAATTTATCTCTTTGTTCCTCAACTTCTCCCTTTTTAACTTCTCCCTTTCCAACTTCTCCCTTTCCAACTTCTGAATTTTGACTTTTGACTTTTGAATTGATAGCTTCTCCCTTTCCAACTTCTGAATTTCCAACTTTTGACTTTTGACTTTTGACTTTTGAATTGATAAAAACTTCTTCCTTTATTACTTTTGACTTTTGACTTTTGATTTTATAACTTCTTCCTTCTTCCTTCTTCCTTCTTCCTTCTTTATTCCACAGAATATATAGATCGTGGTATCCACAAAGACCTTTTTTAATCCGATGCCATTTTGCTTTTCCCTTAGTTGCTTGGTGAATAATTTTACCTACCCATTTTTCTCCTACATAAGTAACTCCATAATCTTCAGTTTTGAGAAAAAGACTTTCACTTTCTGGAGTAAAGTAAATTTCTTCTGCATCTTTTTCTGTCTCTATAGTCATTAAAGATAAGTCATGGGTACTAAAGATTAATATGCCGTTTTCTGTCAACAAACTATATAACTTTTCTAACCAACCACTGAAAGTCTTTTCTGGAGTATGACTAAAAAATGAACAGGCAAAAATGCAGTCAAATTTTTGATTTAGTTGATAATCTTCAGGATGATTAGTTGACACTATCCCTTCTACTCCAAGTAATTTTTTTTGAAACTCTACTGCTTGAGGATAAATATCAGAAATCCAAATTTTATGAACTGGTATTTCCTGAACTAAAAATCTACTAAAACGCCCATACCCACTCGCAAAATCTAGAAAAGAAGAGATATTTTCAAAGCCATCAAAATGCCATTCTACAATTTTTTTAACTGCATCTAATATTCTTTTACCATTAGAAAAATATCGTAGTAGTGCTTCATCAATCTTTCCTTCAGTATTTTTCAAAGCATAGAGATACATTTCATCTTGTGGATGAATATTTACCTTGATTTCTTCAGGTTTTCTCGTTTGGTCTTGAATAAATGTATCTATAATTAGCTGATTATCTATTTCATTTTTTTCAGGATTCATATTTTTAAATAGGTGTTAGGTTTTAGGAAAAGTAAAAATAAAGAAGGAAGTTATGCTTAAGGAAAAATTGCATGAGGATAATCTTCTACACGCCATTTCGTGTCTTATAACCCCAAACAATTTTAAGCACTCCCTTTGAGTAGAAAATTAGATTTCAAGCTTCCCCTTGTAAAGAGGACAAAAAAAGAAAATTCAGTATTTTAAGCCTTCTGCTTTCCTACGGAATGCTGCGCAAACAGTAGGAGGTACTATTAACTGATAACTGAAATGACTGTGGGGTATTAAACCTGCCATACAAAAGATAATTTTACTGTAATTCAATATGCTTCAGAGGAGACAAAAGTTTATCTGATAGAAAGTGTAAAAATCAACGTTTGTACATCACATATTTGCCCAAAAAATTCTTAACTGAACCGTATTGTACTGTATTAATTTTATAGCAGTCGAAGGAAAGATTAACACAGTTCAAAAGTCTAAAACTCAGACAAAGTAATACTTTTCCTTCTTTATCCTTCCTTCTGCTATACATAAGCATAAGAAGAGTATTTTTTATTTAACTTAATAGCAGTTTTCACAAAGGTAGACTACAGAACTTCTGCCTTCTACCTTTAAGCCAAAATATCTGCTTTTTATGTTAATGGAAACTGCTATAATTTACGGCTGTAATTAAAAGTATTTACCGAATAATTAAGGTAAAATGCCTCTCCTTTAAAGGAGAAACAAGCGATCGTTAGCGCAGCTTCCCGTAGGGTGGGATGGCGATCTTCGGAGCGGGTCTGCAAGAACGGGTCTCCTCGCCATATCCAATGGATCAAGAGAGAAAAAATTTTCCTTTTATTCAATCCTGTTCCTTTTAGGGAGAGGTAATTATCAATTATCAATTATCAATTATTGAAATCTACTTTAAAATTAATTTTATTTCTTTCTCCTTCAATAGCTACAATAAAATTTTTCCCACAACTATTTAGCATTAATATACTTGTATTCCTGCTCACTCCAAACTCCTTTGCCTTGCTCTATAGATAGAAACTCTACCTAATACCATTTTGAAAAAAGAATGTTACGAATAATCAGCGTGATTAAAAGACTTTAAAGGAGATGTCTCTTTGACATAAAAGAGAATTTCCTAGCTCAAAACTGGTATTGAAGCCATTTCTATATGACTCCTGACTCCTAAGAAATATCCTAGCTATTTGTAGCAAAAATTTATCAATTTGGTATAACTCCTTTTCTTCTCAGTTATATAGGATTTCTCAGTAAGCGTGAGGTACACTTTTATCTTTACTTCACTATTGCCTTTTGCCTGTTGCCTGTTGCCTAAAACAAACGAATTTTGTACCTTACCAGCATGGTAATTGCTATATAAATGTCATATTTCTAATCTTTAAACTAGGTTCTATTAAAAAGTCAACTACTCCCGTACCACATGAATCACTACAATGCTGCACTCTAAACATAGCAATATCAATACAACGAGATAAATAAGTTAGATGGTCGCCTGCCATACCAACAACTCCAGCATTTAAAAAATATACCCCAGGATTTAGCAAACATTTAAACTTAAATTTAACTATAACTTTCTGCTGTGCTTCTACATATTCTACTGATTTAGTATAACCGTGTAATGATGCTCCACCTAAGTCAAATCCACTCAGAGTTTTAATCAACATTCCAAACCTAACTTTAGATGTAGAGTTAATAAATTTTACTGTATATGTATAGTAATATTCTCGACGATTAATTAAATGATTTACCCTCTTACCATCCAAAGTAATAATATGAGGGTCAATAATTTCCGACCCTTTATTAGGATAATGTATCGTATTTGAAGGTATCATTTCCGGGTCATAAATTTCTTCATATTCTGTTGATTCTGAAATTTTATTTTCACTACTTTGTTCTGATTGAGATGATTGTTCATCTGTTTCTTCATCATCCAAGAAATCCTTAACTGTTAAATTAGGAATCTGACGAATTTCTTCCCTAATTGATGGAATTTTATCAGGAAAAGCATAAATTAATTTCTGATATTTAGATACCACATATTTAGGAGCATGATAAAGCAACATTTCACCATGATCCATCAAAATTGCTGAATCACAAAGTTGTACAACTGTTGAAGCAGCATGAGATACAAATAAAATTGTTCCACCCCTTTCTTGAATGTCTTGAATACGAGCAAAACACTTTCTCTGAAATGCTTCATCTCCCACCGAAAGTGCCTCATCAACTACTAGGATATCTGGGTCAACACTTGTCGCCACAGCAAATCCCAACCTAATAAACATTCCACTAGAATAAGTCTTTACAGGCTCGTCAATAAAATCTCCAATATCGGCAAAACTAGCAATTTTATCAAATTTTTCTTCTATTTCTGATAGTTTTAATCCTAATAATTGACCGTTAAAAAAAACATTTTGCCTACCTGTAAACTCTGGATTAAATCCACTCCCAAGTTCCAACAGTGCAGAAACTCTACCTTGAACTTTTACCGTACCAGTTGTCGGTGTAAGAGTACCAACAATTATTTGTAGAAGAGTACTTTTTCCCGAACCATTCCGCCCCACAATTCCTAAAGTATGCCCTCTTTCTATTTCTATATTTATATTTTGCACTGCCCAAAATTCATCAGCACGACTTTTTCCTGGGAATAGAATTTCTTTTAAACGGTCTACCGGATGCCGATATCGTTTAAAGCATTTAGAAACATTTTGCAGTGAAATTACAGTTTCAGCCATGAATTTTCTGGGAAATATTAATCTTTATTGATAAATGTTTGCTACAAATACCTAAGGTATTTCTTAGGAGTCAGGAGTCAGGAGTTGGGAGTTGGGAGTTGGGAGTTGGGAGTTGGGAGCTAGGAGTCGTATGGGAATGGTTTTAATACCAGTTTTTAGTTATATATTCTCTTTTTTCTCAAAAGAACATCTCCTGTAAAATATTTTAATCTTACTTATTATTGCTAAAATTATTTTTTCAAAATTATCTAACACGAATTACCATGCATTAATGCTAAACTTAGGTAACACTTCAATTATTAAGTAATTGACACTAACTTAATAACTTTTTTGATAATTAGCACCCTAGAAAAGCATTAATTATTATTATTTTTACCGAAGAATTAATAATTAAATAATTAAATAATTCAGGTTTAAAGCTTCCCCTTTAAAGGGGAAAAAAATAAATTTTTTCCTTTTAGTCAATCCTCTTCCTTTTAGGGAGAGGTAATTATCCATTATCCATTAATGAATTCTCCCCCACTCCCTCATTCCCCTACTCCCCTGCTCAAGACATAGATAGATGAAGTTATTTTTATTTATAAAACATCTGCAAAAGCAGGACGTAATTTCATGTACACCCACAAGCCCAAATAAAATATTAATATAGATATCAAAGCAGCAATTCCTAACTCTCCCCAGTGTTTAATTTCTCCTACTAAAACCAGGTCTCGATATACTTCAGCGATCGCTGTTAAAGGATTACACCAAAATACCCATATTCGCCAATTTTCAGGAATTACAGATGCCGGATATACTATTGGCGTAACGTAAAACCAAAGATTTAAAATTACTCCTAAAGTCTGAGGAATATCCCGTAAAAATACTGTTAATCCTGCGGTAAAATAACTTAAACCTGCCGTTAATAAAAGCTGCGGTAAAAATACTATTGGTAATAGCCATAATGTTTGATGCAGTACCCCAGATGATATACATACCATTCCTGTTAAAACTATTAATCCAAATGTACTTTCTATAAAAGTTGAAAAAACCGGAACTAAAGGTAGTAAACTAAGGGGAAATACTACTTTTTTGACTAAGTTGGGCTGTCCAATCACAGATCCAGAAGCTTGAGTTAATCCATTAGTAAAAGCTAGCCAAGGAATTAACCCAGCAAATAACCATAATCCAAATGTCACCTTACTATCTTCAGGTAGCCCTTCTAGGTTAAGCTTGACTTTAAGAATAATTGAGAATACATAAGTATAAATTAAAAGTTGGGATAGTTGGTTAAGTAATGGCCATAAATTACCCAGAATTGAGCCCTTATATCTAGCTTCTAAATCTCTTCGTACTAATGTTAATAGTAGGTTCAGATTTACCAACCAATAAGTATTTACCACGGTTAGCCACCTACTAACCCTGCTAGTTTCGCGGACAATTCCTTTCATAGTCCTACTATTTTCCGTTTTTTCCTCTACACCACACTCAAGCAAAATTGCCCATATTAAGTGTATATAATCTACTGTTTCCATCTACTACACAATCAGCAGTTTCATCACTTTTTGCTAGTAGACGGCTACAGTTTTTGAGATTATATCAGGGGATTGCTCAAAATACTCTCTACAAATTAAAGTTATTACAAGATATATGTGGTATATTTAAACATTTAAGCTAATCAAAAACTTAAGAAAGTAATGGTTCAATTGCTTGCTGAATGACCTTTAACTGTTCATCATCGTAGCCCCAACGTTCTAGAAACTGCTTGTAATTTCCCTGGCCAGTAGTTGTACTTTGATATAACTCCTCAATCTCACCTTTTAAGCTGGGAATATCCACGCTTTTAATTAGTCTTGTGGTTCGCGATCGCACTGTTTCTGATTGGGAGGCTGTCTCCTGGTCTTGATTTCTTTGATGATGGACTACCATTGCCGAACACATGGCCAAATTTTTGACTAATAATTCTGTCACTGTTTCTGGAGATGATTCCAGCGCTCTAAATATTGATGGTGAGGGATTATCTGCTAAAGGTCTAGAGTCTGTAAGATAACTAACGAAAAATCCTCTAGCACCATTTTTACTCTTGACTAAATCTCCAATTAATGACCCTATTTTATCTTCCGATAACTGGCCTGTTTCTATCTCAGACATTATTTCTTGAGTTAAGGCGATCGCTTCTTCAAATGTTAAATTTTCCGGTACAGATAATGATGTTGTCATAGGAAAGGACAATTAATTAAATCAACTCTTTGTATCATAATAGGGATGTTAGAACTCATTTCCCAGTTATGGCCATAATATCTTCCAAAAAACAATCTCCACAACCAGAAAGGCCAGATAAAAACATTTTCTTAGCCTCAGAAAGTAAAAGTTCATATAAAACCAAAAAATCAAAATCCAAAAGTGAAACAGACGAAATAGAAGCTTTATTAGAAGCACAGACAACTGCAGAAGACAAAAATAATAGTAACAACGAAGAAAAAATTCGACCCCAAAAGTTAGCAGAATATATCGGACAAAAAGACCTGAAAGAAGTATTAAATATTGCGATTTCGGCGGCTAAATCGAGGAAAGAACCTTTAGACCATCTGCTACTTTATGGCCCTCCAGGGTTAGGGAAAACTACCATGTCTCTAATATTGGCAGCAGAAATGGAAGTTAACTGTAAAATTACTACCGCCCCTGCCATTGAAAAACCGAGAGATATAGTAGGTTTGCTAGTAGGTTTACAAAAAGGGGATGTTCTCTTTATAGATGAAATTCATCGCCTTTCCAAAATGACAGAAGAAATTCTATATCCAGCGATGGAAGATTTTCGGTTAGATATTACAGTGGGTCAAGGTAAAACTGCTAAGACTCGGAGTATTCCTCTCAAACCTTTTACTTTAGTCGGAGCAACTACCAGGGTAGGGTCTCTAACTTCCCCCCTGCGCGATCGCTTCGGAATTATCCAGAGGTTACGTTTTTATGAGGTTGATGAACTGAGTCTAATTATTCTCCGAGCAGCAAAACTTTTAAATACAGCTATTACAGAAGATGGTGCTGAAGAAGTTGCCCGTCGCTCCCGGGGTACGCCTCGAATTGCTAATCGTTTACTTCGACGGGTGAGAGATTATTCGGAAGTGAAAAAGTTGACTCCTGTAAATGCTGAGGTAGCAAGTGAAGCGTTAGAGTTGTTTAATGTTGACCCTCTAGGTTTAGATTGGACAGACCGTAATTTATTGAGGACGATGATTGAAAATTATAATGGTGGGCCTGCTGGTTTAGAGACAATGGCAGCAGCGACAGGAGAGGATGCTCAAACTATTGAGGAGGTTTATGAGCCATATTTGATGCAAATTGGGTTTATGCAGCGTACTCCTCGTGGTCGGGTTGTGACTTCTGCAGCTTGGAGACATTTGGGTTTTACTCCGCCGGATGAGCAGTTGAGTTTGAAGTTGTGAAATAAAAGTCAAGCATAGAGTGTGATTAATTTTGTCCAGTTACTCACTTTAGAAAAACTTTTCCGTTTGTCATGCTACGCAAACAGAAATTGTCTTGCAGATAAAATCTATCAAGTACTACCAAAATTGACGTTCTATCGTTTCATTTGCTATGAATATGATTTAGCAGAAATTATTATAATTTAGTCAAAAATCATGGTAAAAATCGTGGGAATTGGAGGTAGTTTGCGGTCTGCTTCCTATAGTCAGCAAGCTCTAGAAATAGCAGTTAAGAGAGTAGAAGCTCTCGGTGCAGAGGTAAATATATTGGATTTACGATCGCTTAATCTCCCTTTTTGTAATGGTGAGGATGATTATTCAGAATATCCAGATGTACAGCTACTCCGAGAAACAGTTAAGCAAGCTGATGGTCTGATTTTGGCCACGCCAGAATATCATGGTAGTGTTAGTGGTGTTATGAAAAATGCCCTTGACTTGATGAGTTTTGAACATTTGGATGGAAAGGTCGCAGGTTTAATTAGTGTTTTGGGAGGTCAATCAAATAGTAATGCACTGAATCATTTACGATTAATTATGCGATGGGTTCATGCTTGGGTTATTCCGGAACAAATTGCTATTGGTCAGGCTTGGAATACTTTTTCTAGTGATGGTAAATTATTGAATGAAAAAATATCGGAACGTTTTGATAAATTTGCTCAAAGTTTAGTCGATCATACTCGTAAAATTAGAGGTTGTAGTTAGTTTTGCTCGTCAAAAATTCATTCAAGATAATGTTAATGGTGAAATTTAACTGTTGATTACTGAAGATTACATTTGAAAACTGTTATAAAAAAAATACTCTTGCAAATTAACCTTCTTTAAAAATAAAATTTCTTCTTTCTTCCTAATTTCCAATTATCTCTTTATATACCCAGTGAATCAATCTCCAAATAAAAATTGGACACCACTACATGACCAACTACATAAAACATTACGTCAACGAAAATTATTACCAGAAAACCAAAGAATATTAATCGCAGTATCTGGTGGTCAAGATTCCATAAGCCTAACTAAGTTACTGTTAGATTTACAATCAAAATGGGGTTGGTATTTAGCAATAGCTCATTGTGACCATAGATGGCGATCGGACTCAGAAGCTAATGCTAATTATGTGAAAAATTTAGCAACAAATTGGCAACTGCCATTCTTTTTAGCAGTAGCAGACCGAGTTTATCAAAGTGAAGCGGAAGCTAGAAAATGGCGTTATCAAACTTTAAGTAAAATTGCTTTAGAGTCCAATTGTCAATATATCGTAACTGGCCATACAGCAAGTGATCGCGCAGAAACTCTCCTATATAATTTAATTCGTGGTAGTGGTACTGATGGACTACAAGCTTTGACTTGGCAACGCCCTCTGACAGAAAATTCCTCTTTATTACTAATACGTCCTTTATTAGAAATTACTCGTAGTCAAACAGGCGACTTTTGTCAAAAGCAAAAAATTGGTATTTGGGAAGATTCTACAAACCAAGATTTACGTTATGCTCGTAATCGTATCCGCCTGGAATTATTTCCTATGCTACGCCAGTTTAATCCTCAAGCTGAACTAGCACTGGCACAAACTGCAGAAATACTAAGCGCAGAAGTAGATTATCTTGAAAATGAGACAGAAAAGCTATTGGAGAAAGTGACAAGGATGGATATAGATATAGATAATCTGAATATTTCTGAGCTTGAGTCTCAACAGGTCCAATATATTAACCGTTTAGTATTACGCGAAGTTCCTCTAGCATTACAAAGAAGAGTAATAAGACGTATTTTACAAAAAGTTTTACCTATTCATCCTAACTTCAGTCATATTGAAAAGCTAACAAATCTAATTGATGCTCCGAACCGTTCTCAAACAGACCCATTTCCTGGTGGAGCGATCGCCAAAGTTCGACATCCTTGGATTTTATTATTCTATATAGGGAATAGGGAATAGGAAACAGGGAAAGAAAAACATAATAAAAAAGATTGAATTTTTAGATTTTATGGAAGATTTTTTTATTGTAGGAGTAAATCACAAATTTAAGATGTAACTACTTTCACTTCTGCCTTCTGCCTTCTTCAATTTGATAACCCAGCATCTATTACCAAAAAATGAGGTCCAAAGCCTCCCCTTTTAACTATGCTTTACCCACATCTTTCTTAACACAAAGCTTGAGAAAATAGACGAGTTATGGATAGTTATTGGATCGGCTTTTTCAGGAGAAAAATGTATAGAAAAATACTTTATTTTTGACAACTTCAGTAGTTTTACTTAGCTAAATTGATTTTTTCTCCTTTCTCCCCTGCTCCCTGCTCCCCTGCTCCCTACAAGGGTTTCAAGACTTATGGGTAAGGGATAGCCTTTTAAGGGGATGAAAAAATATTCAGTTCAGTATTTTCCTCGCCTCCGGCTTTAGTGGTCGGTACTGATAACTGATAACTGAAATGACGGTGCTTAAAATTGCTTGGGATTTGTAGACACTGAGTGGCGTGTCAAAGACTATCCCCATACAAATTTTCCCTTCTGCCTTCTGCCTTGTTCAATCCCGTTGACCAATTATATTTTGAAGGACTTGCTGTAACTGCTCCACCTGTGTCCCTATATCCTGTACTTGATTTAGTTCTCCTACTACTTCTTCTAGTTGCTGCTTGAGTTGTTCAAGATAATCTTGCATAGGTAACATAACTTCCTGATAAATAGCTCCACTTCCTCCCTGTGAATTTGCCTTCTGCTTTTCTCGTAAACTCGACTCTAGTTGTTCAATTTCATTTTTTTTCGCTTCTTGTTGCCGAGTTTGACTATTGATAATTTCTTCTTTTCGGGCAACATCTGTTTGTATTTTTTGAATTTCAGCTTCTAAACTTTGTAAATTCTCTGTCAGCTGCTGCCTTTGAGCATCAACCTTTGATAGTGTAGCCTTTAAGTCTATTTTGTTTTGCTGTTGTTGGCCAGAAGAACTACCTAATCTGCGCCAGAGAACCTCTTGATGTTGACTTAATATTTCTTGCCTTTCCTTAAGATTTCTTTGGGAACCGACTAAAGATTCATTTAACATTTTGTAACAGTCTTGTTCATCTGAAAGCTCTGACTCTAAGCTAATTCTGTCATATTCAGTAGCTTGATCGATTCTTCTTTGCAAAGCATCCATTTCTTGCTGCTGTAATGCTAATTCTTCTTCCTGGTCTTTAACAAAACTCATATCTCTTTGCAAGTCTTGTTGTAAACTTTGAACCAGTTGCTCTAACTCATTAAGAGAAATTTTTTCCAGAGCTTCAACATCTACTTTCTCAGAAATACCATCATTTTCCAATGCTGTTGATAGATGACTCAGTTGCTCATAAAGTTGTGTCTGTATCTCTATTTGACTATTCAATACTTGACGATACTCTTGCTTACTTGCCAATAAAGTTTGTTGCGACCTCCATTCCGAAATCAATTCGGCTAAAGACTCCTGGTCTTGTCGCCATTCTACCCATTGGTTTTGGACATGACTAACCAAACTTTCTATATTTTCCTGTTGTTCTTCACTAGAATTAGTATTTGGCAGTTCTTTCCGCCTTTGTTCATGTTGCTCTAGACTTTCCTGTTGAGAACTAACTATTTCTAAAGACTGACTTAACTTTTCTCCCAAAAGATTTGTCGGAGCGATCGCCTGATTCAACCAAGTCAGTACATCTCGAATATACTGAGATTGATCTTCATCTAAAACTGCCCCTTGAGAAAATTGTCCCTGATTTTGGTTAAACTCTTCTTGTTGTTTGTGTAATTCTAAGCGAGTGGCTTCTAATTCTTCTCGATATTTTTCTATCTGTTTCTGAAGTTGCTGAGATGCTTCTTGAGCTTGACTAATTTCCTGACGTTGTTGCTCCAACCTATCAATTTCCGCTTGTAGTTCTTCAAGCTGTTCTTCCTTAGCCTGCAATTCCATTTCTCTACGATTCAATTCTTGGGCCTGAAAAGTTAGAGAAGCTTTCCATTGCTCAATTTCCTCCCATTGTGTCTTAGATTTTTCTTGAGAGCGAGAGAAATTTTGCAGAATTTTCACCAACTGACGGGCAGCATCTTGAATTTGCTGCACCTGCTTACTATTGTTCAAATCTACTAACACCAATGAACCAGGAGAAAATTCCTTAGCTTCATCAGCTGGAATAACTTCTTCCCCAGGTACAGCCACCCAATTATGTTCACCACGCTGAGAGGCTAGTAGCTTCAAATCAGTTTTACCCCCACCTAGACCAAAACCACTTGGTCTTTTTTGTACTTCTGCTAAATACAGCACAATGTTATCCTCTTGAGGTTTCTATGCTAAAAGCTTGATTTTTGTAGTTTTTTATGTTACCAGTAAAGCAAATACTATATGCTATACTGCCTTAAATTTAATAAATATTAATTTTTTTTTACTTATAAGTTTTACTACAATATAAGTTTATCGTAAGTATTCTATCGTTCCTTAACTTTAATTAAGATACTATTGTTTTAGGTTATAGGCAACCCATTAGTATAGTCAAGATACTTTTAACTGAAATTTTTTTTTCAGAATCTAGTTTATTTCTTTAGTTATTATTATATAATAGTATTATATTACTTATTAATTGTATTTGTTAAATTTAGTAATAAGTATATATATTATTTTTGTACATCTACAAAAATCTTAATTTAAGTAATAAAAATTATATGAACTATATTTTAATAAAATGTTGCTTTATTAGGTTATATCTAAAAGTTAGGAATCTAAAGTAGAATATTAAAGCAAGGCGTATGTATAACTATAGCTTATTAGGCTTTGAAATAATCGATAGGTAGGTAGTATTAAGCTGAAAATATATTACTTTAAAAATTAATAATCGTAAAAAACTATGTTCCAAAATTACATATTTGTGATTTTTTTAAAAATCAAAATAACTGTAAAGGTAACATAAAGCATAGCAATACCATATAACTTTAGCTCGATATACTTTATAAGATATGATCGAACTTTGGCACTACTGCACAAATGCCTTATGATATTTAGACATCCGCGCTTGAGACATAAGTAGTCAAGTAAGAGTATAGTTTATATAGTTTTCCCTAAGATAACATTAACTATCTCAAAGCTTATTCTTATTGATTATAATACTTGCTTGTTTTTGAAAAAATGAGAGGGTATATTAATCTTCCCTAGATATATTATAAATTGTTCATCAAAAATTATATTTTACAAGCTGCATGCAGGGAAATTTGAGTGAAATTGATATCCGCAGCATCCTGCAACTTATAGAGTTAGGTCAGCGAACTGGTGAACTGTTTGTGGAATCTTACAGCTCATCAGTTAACAATAATGTTGCCGAACCCCAACACCACTTCCCCACAGAACCATCTTGGTTTGTCTTCTTTCTCAATGGTAAAATAATCTATGCCACCCAAAGTGCGGGTAGCTTATCTCGTTTAAGAGACTATTTACGTCGCTACAAAGCAGATCAAGAGATTGACAATATTAAAGTTCCTTCTTTTGCGTCTGTTCATGCACCTGAATATGGATATTTATGGGCTTTTCTGGAAAAAGGAATTCTTACACCAGCTCAGGGACGTGGAATTATCCATAATATGGTTCGTGAAACTCTCTTTAATTTACTAAGTCTTCGTCGAGGATCATTTATCTTCGATCTTAGTCCAGCTCTCACACCTCAGTTAACAACCTTTGAAATCAGCTCGTTGTTGGCCAAAATTATCAAGCAAATACAAGAGTGGAATCAGTTTTCTCCATATATTCACTCTGCTGAACAGTGTCCAGTCATTGCAGATCCAGCTCAGTTACAGAAAGCATTACAACCCCACATATATAATAGATTAAAAAATTGGTCAGATGGCCAGACATCTATGCAGCAAATTGCTAGATATCTAAACAGAGATGTATTAACAGTAGCCAAGGCTATTTATCCATTTGTGCAAAAAGGGATAGTGCAACTAATTGATCAATCTTCAGAAACAAGCACGATCAAAAAACCAAAGCCATTACAACGAGAAACAAAAATTCAGAAAGTAGTGTGTATTGATGATGATGTAATTATTCGGGAAAAGGTTGAATTAATTCTCAATCAGAATGGTTATAAAGCAACCAGCTTAAGCGATCCTCTCAAAGCATTAGGTGAAGTATTTCTGATGAAGCCAGACTTAATTCTATGCGATATTGCTATGCCTGAACTAGATGGCTATGAAATTTGTGCAATGCTACGTAACTCCACAGCATTTCGTCAAACACCTATTATTATGCTCACTGGTATAGAAGGGTTTATAGACCGGGTTAAGGCCAGAATAGTTGGAGCTACGCACTACTTGACCAAGCCTTTTGGAGAAAGTGAATTACTAATGTTGGTAGAACAGTACATTGGACCAGGAATAGCCATAAACTATCAAGTTGACAAAACTTTTTCAAAATTTCAAAATACTTAATCCATAATCAGAAAATCAAAGTAATAATCTGTTCGAGATTAGAGTTAGGAAAATATTTATGACAAAATTTACATTTAATTTGACTTTTGACTTAAATACAAAAACAAGAAAATTTGAAACATTTTAGAGATATACACATATTTTATAGAAGATTGTCAAGAGGAAATATAATATCATTTGAAGTACCATTGGCTACCATCTGAATTTTAGTCAGCGGGCCAAAAGCCTTGATATTAGAACTTAATACAGACAAAGTTTCTGGTTCAACTATATTACATTAAGCTAAAGAGAATAGTGATTAATTGTCCACTATTAAGTTGTCAAATTAAAGTATAATATCGATCTTATGCAATAAAATATGTATTGAATTTATACATAACTATCATAGCTAAATATACACCTATCTAGGTGATTATTATAGCAAAAAACTCACTTATTAAGTAGATAAAACCAGTTAATAAATACCAATACTGTGATCATAAATCAGATTTACCAAAAAGTTAAATTTTGAACCAAATAGATATTTATTGCTGGTTATAAATCTAAATTAATTCAGCTAGGGCAAAAAGCCAATCTAGAAAATGTTAATAAATATATATGTTTTAATTATCCATAAATCCAAACCAAAGCTATCAGGTAGAAAAAAATGAGTAAAGTTCTAGTTGTAGAAGATAGCGTTACCCAAAGAGAAATGATTTCCCAACTTCTCAAAAATAGTGGATTAGCAGTTACTGTAGCTAATGATGGAGTAGAAGCTTTGGGACGACTTAAGAATACTAAACCAGATATAGTGGTACTAGATATTGTGATGCCAAGAATGAACGGGTATGAAGTTTGTCGGAGGATTAAATCCGATCCTAAAACTAAGAATATTCCAGTAGTTATGTGTTCTTCTAAGGGAGAAGAATTTGACCGTTACTGGGGCTTAAAGCAAGGTGCAGATGCTTACATTGCTAAACCATTTCAGCCCACAGAACTGGTAGGAACAGTTAAACAATTGTTAAGAAGATAGGAAATTGTTCAAAACTATGGTTGGAAATCAAGACTTTTTACCAGGCCAAGGTACGGGGATTCAAGAACTAGAAAATCCTGAAGGAGAACTTCATCTGCGATTTTATCTACCTTCAGGCAATGAGTTCGCTTTACCAGCAATGGATATTCGAGAGGTTATCTCTCAATCTCCAGAAGGTATTACAGTAATTCCAAATGTTTCTCCTTTACTTTTAGGTACGATAAATTTAAGGGGACGAGTAATTTGGGTAGCCGATTTAGGTCAATTCCTCGGAGATCAAATCCCAATCAATACAGATAAATCTGAGATTCCTGTAATTGCAGTAGAAGACCAAGACACTATATTAGGATTAGCAGTTGAACGAATCGTGGAAATGGAGTGGCTTGACGAAAAGAAGCTAAAAATGTCCACAAATATTGCAGATGGCATGGCTCCCTTTTTAAAAGGAGAGTGGATTTTTGATGAAAAGGGAGAACAGGTTTTAAGATTACTGGATCAAGAAGCAATTATTCGTTCGGCTCGATGGGCAGCCTAAATAAAAGTCAAAATTGGTAAGTCAACATAATTGTTTGATTGAGTTGTTTATATATTAAAATTTCTGACTGAGGCTGATTCCCAATTCCGTCAACAATAAAATTAAAAAACTAAAAAATAATAAAATTATATTGAGAGAGGGACAGCATGACATCATCCAGCACAGACTTTTTACAAGATTATCAAAAAGTAGAAGATGCCTACAGTCAGGGTAATTATGAAGAAGCAGCAGCTTTAGTTTATAACTTAATTCAGGATTATCCAGAAGACCCTAGTGCTCGTCTTCTTTGTGGTCATATATATTGTTATGGACTCCATCAATATGATGTGGCAACAGAGCAATATCATTCGGTATTAGACCTAACTGACGACCCAGATTTTATTAGCTATGCTCAACAAGGTATAAGTGATAGTAAAGGATTTATTACAAATAATCCCACTACTAGTGAATCAGAAGAATTTATAGAAGATATTAACTTTGATAAAAATCTGGATGAAGTGGCTATGGAAGAAGAGATTTATAACTCTCAAAAATCTATAGCAAACAAAGAATTATTTCTGGATAAAAACAGCCTAGAATTAGATGCAAAAGACTTGGAAAATATTACGGAAAAAGAACTATTTCTGGATGAAAATAACGATGAATTAATAAAAGAAAATTTTGACTTTGATCAATTTGATAAATTATATTTGGAAGATATAGATGATTTGGAACTGACAGATGAAGAAAATAACCGTTTTAGTACAAATAGTAATCTTACTAATCAAAAAGATGAATATGTAGAAGAGTTATCTGATTTCACAAAATATGAAGAACCTTTTGGTGAAAATGACCAAGAATTAGAATATCAGTTACCTATAGAAAATAATAAAGAAACCAAAAATTTGCTAAATGATGCTGTTTTAAATAGTAGTGATGGCCGAGAAAATATATCTGAAAAAATCTCAGAGTTTACTTTGAATGAAGACTTAGATGAAATTTGGAAAAAGCAGCAAGAAGAAATAGCAGAAGATGACAGAACAAAGTATGAAGATATAAAAAATTATTCATATTTAGAAATAGATCATCGAATAGAAGACTTAGACTTAGATGAACTTAATGATGATTTTGAGAACGTAATAGATGAAATTTTAGATAATTCAGAAGGGATGATTACTGGAGAAACAAATAACATAAAAAGCAGTAATTCTCATTTACGAATAACTCCAGAAACGGAAGATAAAAACCATAACCATAATTTTTCAAGTTTAGATAAAGCTACTTTGTTGACGGGAAATAATAATAGTTTCGGATGGGAAGAAACTGAAGATATTAGTGGAATAAGTGAAATAAGTGAAATAAGTGATGGAATAGATGAATTAGAAGACGGATTATATAATCAATGGAATAATATAGAAGATGTAGGTACAGGAGTAACAGAAAAACTGGATAGTTTTGAGATCAATGAATTTGATGAAGCAGGATTCAGCGAAGCTTTTGATATAGATGAAGAAGGAAATACTAAAGGTAGAAAAGCAAATGGTTTTCTAGAAGATGATGAATTTGGTGATTTTGAAGAGTATGAGTCTCTAACTGATGAGATGGAAATGCCGACCGATATGACAGCTCCCGATATGAGTACTGCAGCATCTAATAATATAGAAGCAATGGACACAGGAATGGTGGTAGGTGGTACAACAGGAGCCTTGTTTGACAACAGAACTGATCGTAGCGCAATTGATAATGAAGAAACTATCCCAATAGATAATCAACTCCCAACCTTCAGTAAAATTAAAGGAGAGGCAGTAGATACAACTGTAATGGTTGAACAAGGTGGGTTGGCATTCTGGGAAAATGCTTCACTATCTACAAAACAACTATACACAGCCATAGGAACAGGACTAGTATCCTTAATTGTAGTAGCTTTTGTCAGTAATGTTGTTTCCTACAGAGCGTATCAAGAACAAAAAACAGAAGTAATTTCTTATTTGCGTGGCACTGGTTGGATTATGACAGGTATCGCAGGAATCAGTAGCTTTTTAACTGCTTATGGTCTTGGTAGTCTCACAACAAAGCAAATAGAAAGAGCTAACAAAGATTTACATACTCAATTCGATATTATTGCTGACGGCAACTTAAAAGCTAGAGCAACAGTTTATTCAGAAGATGAATTTGGCAAACTTGCTGCCAAGTTTAACCACATGGCTAAGGTTATTCAGGCAACTTACACCGATGCTCAAAGGAAGGCAGAAGAAAATGAACAAGCCAAAGAAGACTTACAAAGGCAGGTGATTCGTTTACTAGATGATGTAGAAGGAGCAGCTCGTGGAGATTTAACTGTTAGTGCAGAAGTTACAGCTGATGTGTTGGGAGCAGTAGCAGATTCGTTTAATTTAACAATTCAAAATTTGCGGGAAATTGTACATCAGGTAAAAGAAGCTGCTCAAAAAGTGAGTAGGGGTTCTATGGATAGTGCGACTTTTGCTCAAGGTTTATCTACAGATGCTTTGCGACAAGCAGAAGAGTTGGCAGCGACTCTACAGTCTGTGCAAGTAATGACCGATGCTATTCAAAGGGTGGCTGAAAACGCTCGCGAAACTGAAGATGTAGCAAGGTCTGCAGCAGCTTTAGCATTGAAAGGAGGGGAGACAGTAGACCGTACCGTAGCTGGTATTTTGCAAATCAGAGAAGGTGTGGCAGATGCAACTCGAAGAGTGAAGCGTTTATCAGAGTTTACCCAGGAAATCTCTAAGATTGTAGGTTCAATTTCTAGTATTGCCTCTCGCACAAACCTGTTGGCATTGAATGCCAGTATTGAAGCAGCTAGGGCAGGAGAAGCAGGCAAAGGATTTGCAGTAGTAGCAGATGAAGTCAGACAGTTAGCAGATAAATCAGCTAAAGAATCTAAGAATATAGAACACACAGTGATGCAAATTCAAACTGAAACAGGAGGGGTGATGACTGGAATGGAAGAAGCAACTCAGCATGTTATTAAAGGAACGGAGTTGGCAGAGGAAGCAAAGCAGTCTCTGGAAGATATTGTTCAAGTTACAACAAGAATTGATGTGTTAGTACGTTCTATCGCTGCAGATACAGTAGAACAAAATGAAGTGGCTCAATCAGTATCAAAGGTGATGCAGGCAGTAGAATTGACAGCTCAAGAAACTTCTCAAGAATCTCAACGAGTTTATAGCTCGCTACAAAATTTAGTGGGTATTGCTCGAGATTTATTGACTTCAGTAGAACGTTTCCGAGTAGATCCAGCAGATCAATAAAGTCAAAATATTAATGAACGTATGTGAACAAATAAATTATCAGCATATTTTTCAATCGATGCAAAACAAAAGTTAGTAGTTGAAAAAATATCCCGTTGAATCCAGAACTATAAAAAATATGCAAACAGAACAAACACAAAAAATTATGGGCTATTTTATTGAGGAGGCAAAAGACCACTTCAATACTATAGAACATGGAATATTAAACTTACCAAATACTATAGCAGATCGAGAACTATTAAACGAATTATTTAGAGCGGCTCATTCTGTTAAAGGTGGGGCTGCTATGTTAGAAATTAATAGTGTACGAAATATTGCTCATAGATTAGAAGATAGTTTTAAAATCCTGAGAGAAACTTCCATTAAAGTAGATAATAAATTAGAATCTTTATATTTAAGTGTTTTAGATACTTTACAAGATTTATTAGAACAACTTTCCAACTCTGGTTTAACAGAAAAGGAAGAAAAAACTCAACTAGAAAAATTAGAGCCTGTATTTCAAGAGTTAGAGGAACATCTAGATGATTTAGCAGGAGAAACTCATGGAATAACTATAGGAAAAATACCAGAATTAAATGTTGACAAACAAAGTTTCTTCATGGCAGAAGTCTCAGAAAAAATGCGAGAAATGTTGCTTTTATTCAAGCAAAATGATGATGCCAGTACAAGGAATAAATTGAAAAATATATGTGATTTTTTAGCAGGTCAGGGCAGACAAGAACATGTGTCATCAAATTGGTTGAAATTAATAGAGGCGATTAAAAAAGCTATCGCTAACACGGAAAATACATACTATACTCTTGCTCATAACATAATTAAAAATTTGAAACAAGCTGAAGAATTAATTAGAGATAATCGAGAGCAAGAAATATTGATAGATGAAAAATTAAAAGCTTTAACTAAAAACGCAGAATATATCAACAAAAATATAGGTGAAATAGATATGTTAAATGAAACAAAAAATCAACAGAACCAAACTAATATTAATGAGAGAATAAACAACAAAAATGATATATTAACTCAAAAAAAAGAGTCTATAAATGACTGGTTTAATAGCTTAGAAGCTAGGGATATAGATAATAATAACTATGACTTAATAGGAGATCAACAAGAAGTAAGGCAAGGACCAGAAGTTGGAGTAACAGAACTAAATAGTTTAGCAGATTTATTTGAAGGAGAAACACCAGAACTAGACTCTAGTTGGGAAGAAGAAGAAATACTAGATAAAGGTAATGTGGAAGGAGGGGAGTTAAAAATATCTGAAATTGAGAGGGATGATTCTAGTGATTTGTCTGACTTATTATTTGATGTTAATGAAGTTGTACAATCATCCAAAATTAAAAATCATAATGAATCTAATTTTTTAACTCCAGTAGAGGAAGATTTGTCAGATTTGTTTAATAACACTAAAGAAAATACACTACAAAAAAAAAGTAATGTTAACAAGCAAAATACTAACTTACAACTAGATAATAGTGAAGCAAAACATACAGAATATTTGGATGACCTATTCAATGCTATAAATCAGGGAGATTTAACAGAGTTAGAAGATATAAAAAACTCTGAAAATGACAGGGATTTACAAGTGGATTTACCCAAAAATAATCTGCAAAAAAATATCAAATCAATTTCTAAAAAAATAAACCAAAAATATCAGGTAGATGAAGATTTTAGTGATTTATTGGGAATCCAAGATGAAGGGAAAAAAATTAAAAATGATGTAAAAGTAGAAAATAATCAAAGCCAAATTCAAACCAAAAATGATTTAAACTCAAAAGTAGCCGATTTAGAAGCACTGTTTGAAGATTTAGACACAGTAAATGAACAACAAGAAAATCAAATAGAATCAGATGATTTGACATCCAGTTTTTCCAAAGGATTTGATCGAGAAGATGTAGATTTGTCAGACTCACAAAAATCAATCAATGTGGAGCAGATAAACTGGGAAGATGATAACAATGATTTGAATAGTTTATTCGACGATCCAAACCTAGATTTTATTAACTTAGATTCTAATGAATCATTAGATAATTTAATTGAGAGCGATAATGAACCTCAAGAAAATTCAGAAATTTCAGTAAATATAGAAGATTTGTGGCCTACCGTAGAAAACCATGAAACTGTAGATGAAACGGTAGACTTAAATAAGTTGTTAGAAGATGTAGTGAGTGAAACAACTTCTCTAGAGTCAGAAAAAAATCAACAATTAACAGCTAAAAATCAAATAGAATCAGAAGAATATGAATTTATTGAATTAGAAGCAATACTAAATGGAGAAAAACTAGATAATTATAATATTTTTGTACAACTAGAAAAACTATTAAATGGTACAGAAATTAATTCAAAACTCAAATCAAATATAGCAGTTGTAGAAAAAACTCCTCCTATCCATGAAGCTGCCAGTATCACAAAAAAACTACCAGAAGAAGATCCCTTTAGTGACCTAGATAAATTATTAGAAACTCCTAATATAGATACTTATAAATCTAGTGGGGTTTCTACTGCTAATACTCCTCGCCGAAATAGACGCCCTCCAGAACAAACAGTCAAAGTACCTGCAAAGCAACTAGATAATCTCAGTAACTTAGTAGGTGAACTAGTAGTCAATCGTAATAGTTTAGAACAAGGTCAAGAACGAATGCGCCAGTTTCTAGATAACCTGCTCCATCAGGTAATGCTACTCAGTGATGCTGGACAACGAATGCACGACTTGTATGAAAAAACACTTTTAGAAAGAGCAATTTGGGACAATCGTCAAGGACATCATTCTACTACGACAATGCCCGAAAGTACGGTGGTAAAAGTAGCACAAAAAGGGTTTAAAGACTCTCTCGATCTTGACCGGGTGGAAAACTTCACCCCTTTCCATTTATTGGCTCAGGAAACCATAGAATATATAGTCCGAGTACGAGAGTCTTCTTCTGACATTGAATTTCTGGTTGATGACGCAGAACAAGTAACCCGTCAGCTACGACAAGTGACAACTCAATTACAAGAAGGGTTAACTAGGTCGAGAATGATACCCTTTTCTCAGACGGTACAACTATTACCTCGTGCGGTGCGAGACATTTCAATGGAATGTGGCAAAGAGGTGAGTTTACAGGTAGAAGGGAAAGAGACCTTAATTGATAAAATGATTCAGGATAAGCTTTCTGACCCAATGAAGCATCTAATTAATAATGCCATAACTCATGGAGTTGAAACACCTCAACAACGTCTAGCAGCAGGTAAGTCTCGTCAAGGTAAAATCACAATTCGTGCTTTTCACCAAGGTAATCAAACGGTGATTTCGGTGGCAGATAATGGAGCGGGAATTAATGCCGAAAAAGTCAAGAAGAAAGCGATAGAAAAAGGTCTAATTACTCAACAACAAGCTAAAGGGATGTCTAACATTGATGTTTATGATTTGCTCTTTCATCCGGGTTTTAGTACAAAAGATAAGGCTGATAATTTTTCAGGTCGTGGAGTTGGGTTAGATGTGGTGAAAACTAATTTAACCGAAATTCGAGGTACTATTTCTATTGACTCTACTATTGGTAAGGGTACAATATTTACAATTCGCTTACCTCTGACTTTGAGTATCTCAAAAGCATTATGTTGTATTAGCGATCGCTCTTGGATTGCTTTTCCGATGGATGGGGTAGAGGATATGATTAAAGTGTCTAAGGAGGAAGTTAAAGCAGAAGAAAATGGGCAATACTATATAGAATGGCGTGGATCAAAGTTGCCTTTCCGTCACTTACGAGAGCTGCTTGTTTATAATCGTCATCTCCGTCGCGGTAATGTGTATGGTATTAATGCCGAGGAAGATATGATTTCAATTGTTGTTTTGCGCTCTGCTTCTGCTGGCATATTTTTGGCGGTGCAAGTCGATCAAGTTTTAGAACAACAGAAGGAAATTGTAATTAAACAATTAGAGGGTCCGATACCTAAACCTATCGGTATTGCTGGAGCAACAGTTTTAGGGGATGGTAATATTGTCGCGATCGCGGATGTCATTGAATTAATTAACTTAGCAACAGGAAGACTACGTCGAGATGAGGGTAATATGTGGTCATCTAGCGAAGAAGATGAGGCATCTTTACCTGTACAGCAAAAGAGTGAGTTAACAGTATTAATTGTTGATGACTCAATTACAGTTCGTGAATTGTTATCAATGACGTTTAGTAAAGCTGGTTATCGAGTTGAACAAGCAAGGGATGGTAAGGATGCCTGGGAAAAAATGCGTGCAGGTTTACCGTGTGATTTGGTATTTTGTGATATTGAAATGCCTCGGATGGATGGTTTCGAGTTATTATCTCGGATGCAAAAAGATTCTCATTTGAATACTTTACCTGTGGCGATGTTGACATCTCGTGGAGCAAAAAAACACATGGAAATGGCATTTGAGTTGGGTGCAAAGGGTTACTTTACCAAACCATATATCGAAGATAAGCTATTAGAAGGGGCGGTTAGTATACTAGAAGGTAAAGCTGTTGGAGATATATTGAGCGGTGGTGGTTATTGATTTTAACATGGGAGGCAACAGGCAACAGGGGGACCAACCCCTAACCCCTCCCAGGAGGAGAATATCGAGAAAGATTTGACAATGGCGCATCGGTTGGGACATTTTTTTATACCGAACCCGAGGGAATTTGATATAATATCAAATCTGTTTGCTTCGGAGTAATATAGTTCCGTAGATCATTATACAATTTGTAGGGGCGTTAACGTAGTTATGCGCTAGCTAATAGCCATTAGCCGCTACTTGACAAAAATTACGTTTGTCAGAGATAATTGGAGATTGTGTGTCTAAATCCTGCTCGGACCAGGTTCAGACATAATAAAAGCTGGTAAATAAATCAAGGCATTTGCCCATTTTAACTAACTACAATACCACTTTCAGGTATTAGCGTTAGAACCAGCTACCTGTACGGCAAACCTATCAACACAAATTTAATGAGTTACGCAATTATTGAAACAGGTGGAAAACAACTGAGGGTAGAAGCAGGTCGCTTTTACGATATTGACCTTCTACAAGCAGCGGAGGGGGATCAAGTTTCTCTGGATAATGTGCTTCTAGTTCAACATGAGGGAGATGTTCATATTGGTCAACCCCTTGTAAAAGGCGCTCTTGTGGAAGGCACTGTGATGAGGCACTTGCGGGGCAAAAAAATTATTGTCTACAAAATGCGGCCTAAAAAGAAAACTCGGAAAAAAAGGGGACATCGCCAAGAACTTACTCGTCTAATGATTGACTCCATAAGTATTAATGGCAAAATATTAGCAGCAGGAGAATCTCAAACTTCAGCGACAACAGTAACTTCAGAAGCAAGTGAAACTGTTACAGAAACGGCAACTGAAGCTACAGAAATTCCAGAGTCAGTAGAAACTGTTAGCGAGGAAGTTTCCGAGACTACGGCAGAAGTTGAAACTGTATCTGAAGAAAAATCAGAAAATCAGGCAGAATAAGTAAAGAAGTTATTATACATAATAAAATTTGGAGGAAATCATGGCTCATAAGAAAGGTACTGGTAGTACTCGTAACGGTCGCGACTCTAATTCCCAGAGATTAGGTGTTAAACGTTTTGGCGGTCAAGTTGTTAAAGCGGGTAATATTCTTGTCAGGCAACGTGGTAGTAAATTCCATGCAGGCAATAATGTTGGTGTGGGTACTGACTATACTTTATTTGCTTTAATTGAGGGTGTGGTGACTTTTGAAAGAAAAGGTAAAAGTCGGAAAAAAGTGAGCGTTTATCCAGTAACTCAAGAAGCTAATGTCGCAATTGCTGAAGCTTAAATAGTTTGGATAAGTGTCAAGTCATACCCACGCATCGGCGACACTATTTTTAAGGGGTTGCACATTATGGAATGATATTGCCAAAAATTAGTTTAGACTTTGACTAAAAATAACCATTAATTAATCATTCTGGCAATTGATTAATCCACAATCCAATTCAATCAAAAATCTCAAATCATTCGTCGCTGTGCAACGCCATTTTTAAAGTAGGACTTTACATCCTACTTTTTTTTCGTCTATTTAGCAAAATTCAATAAATCTTTGTGGGTACGTTCTATGGATCATCCTATTTGATACCAGTGGAAGGAAAGGTTAGGATATATTAAAAGCTTAAAACTCAGACAACGCAAGATTTTTTGGTTCTTCCTTTTTCCTTTTTCCTTCTATTGAGCCAAAAACAAGATATTTTTAGACCGATAATTCTAAGTGGGCATGATACAATTACAGTTGGATTAAAAAATTAGTAGTCGCGCATATTAATAGTTAAGTATAAATCATCGCATTATTCTAGGCATAAAATTTTTCCTTTTAAGGAGATCAAAAATTGCATATATTTACGAAATTATCAACTGCTATATATCCTCATCGCAAACTACCTAGTAAATTAATCGGAATAGGAGGTATATTTTTATGGGCGATCGCATTAACGAGTTGCACTACTCAACGCCACAGTCTAACCCTTTCTACTGGTGCTAATGGAGGTGCTTATGAAAACATAGGCAGGCAAATAGTAATTTCAGCTCGTGAAGTAGGGAAAATAACCGTCCATGATAATTATGATTCCTACGGTTCGCAACAAAACCTCAAACGTCTACTCAATGGAGAAACAGACCTTGCTCTAGTTCAACTAGATGTTGCCAGTGAAGCAATGAAAATGGGCAAAGTCCAAACAATAGCTGTTCTTGCCCATGAATATTTACATCTAATTACACAATCTGACTCACAAATCAATACTTTTACCGACCTTGACGGAAAGCGAGTCGTTTTTGGCGCTCCGGAAAGCGGTATTTACTTCACTGCTAGACGACTATTTAGTGCCACAAATCTAAACATTATTGAAGCGGATATTGATATCAGAGAAGGATTGGATAAACTGAAACAGAAAGAAATAGATGCTTTCGTCTATGTTGGTCCGGTGGGAAGCAGTAAAAAAATTCAAGCAGAGTTAGCAACACCTCCCTTGCTCAGGTTAGTTCCGATATCAACTGCCTTTATTAACTACTTAACTATTCAATTTCCAGCATCATATCAAAGTGCAACCATGCCGAAAGGTAGTTATATTCCTCTACCACCAATACCTAAGGAAGATTTACCTACCATTTCTACTGCTGCTGCTTTAGTAACTCGTCCTGATGTCAGCAAAGAAAAAATTGCTCTTTTAACTTGGTCAATTATCTCATCTTCTCGACAATACTCATTATTTTACCCAGAACTTGCTAACGGAAATGCTCGCTCTTTATTACAGAGTGGATTGGTATATCTTCATCCTGGTTCTCAGCAAGCATTTGAGCAAGGCGACCCCAGACAAGTTTGGATGCGCTATTTAGAGGAAAACCAAGATTTACAGGCAGGTATAATTATTGTTATATCTACAGGTATCATCGGATTTTTATTGCGAATGTGGCGTCATAAACAGTGTCTCAATATGATTAAAAATAGCCGTTTAGCTCTCAGTGAGATTAGTTTAAATTTAGAAGAAAATCCAATTCAAGCTCTTAAAGAAGTAGAAGAATTAAGGCACCAACATAGGTCAATGTTGATTGAAGGAGATTTACCTAAAGAAGCTTATGAAAAGTTAGAAGAAATGACAAAGGTGTTTGTAGAAGAATGCCGAATTTTGCAAGAAAAACAAAATCAGAAAGATATTCAGAATACCATAGCATTAATTGATGAATGGCAATCTATGTCGGAAGTATGCCCAGAAGAAGTTAAGGATAAGCTGGAAAATTTAGAAAATAAGTATCGAGAAATGTTATTATCACGTCAAATTGATATTCAGACTTTCATTCATCTGACTCAGCTTATTAGTCATTATGTCAAATTAAATAATAATAATAGTGGTAATGGTAATAATACTACTCATCATCATGTTCCTGTTTCCTTAAATTCATAATTTTAATTTTTCAGGTAAAAAATACAGATAAATTTGATAATTTTAATTTTTTTACTGATGGAATTATATCATGTCTGGTTAAATATTTGGTAAGCATTCAGCAGTAAGCTATTAGCTATCAGCTATTGATGATCAGAGGTTGTAAAAGCAATTGATAAATTTGGATACAATTAAAACTTACTGTCAAATTACGCTTCTTTAAGCTTATAAGGAATTATTCATTATTTGCTGATAGCTGACTGCTAAGAGCTGAATTCTCTTACAATACTTGTAAATAAGCGAGTAGGGAGTAGGGAGAATAAAGAGATTTGCTATCTATAGACAGTTGGGTTTTTTTTCATAACTAATTATCTGGACATGATATTAGATAATAGGAAGTTGGAATTTGAGTTCCCTGTAACTTACACTCTTTTAAATTAATATAAACTTCTCGAATTGCACATATTTAATCATATCATGTCTGTTTGTATTGCTTGTGTAAACCCAAGGGTGAATATCTACAGAAAATTGAAGTTTTTTTCTTGCTCAATAACCTTCTTCCTTCTTCCTTCTTCCCTATTCCTTCTTCAACGATCTTTGAGCTTTTCTACATAGCCCCACAAACTATAATCACGAGCCAACCAACCATGAAAAAAAGCCATCTGACTTGAATCTTCCTGCACTCTTTTATAACGATAAATAATTCTTTCATTAATCATTTGAAGAGCTGTATTTCGATTATTACCTTCTGCTAATGCTGACTTAGTAACAGCATCAAATATACCTGTTTGTGGTAATCCTAAAGCTTGTTGGAGAAAAGTTACTGAGTTATTAATACCAAAATTAACTGCAGTATCAAACATAACTACAGCTAGAGCAGGATGCATTGTAGCTGACTTACTATTATCCCAATAACCTTGATAAATTTCCATCAGTTCGGTATCAGACATTTGTGCAACATCTAAGGTTGGTAAACCACGTCTTCGCCTATAGGAATTATATTCAGTTTGCAAAATTCCTTTATAAGTTCGACCACCTTTATCTGCTGGATGATTACTAAATCCACCTTCAAAATATAGAGTAAAAGCTAGAGCTGTTTCAAATAATTTTTCTTCATATTTTTGTTCTGTTTGTGCTTGAGCAGGAATTTTATTATCGATAAAAATCGGGATTCCTACTGTCAAAATTAATGAAATAATTCCCAAAATTATTTGAGATTTAAATTTAATTTTTGCTTGAAGTTTATGCAAATTTTTTCCAATCATTGAATTTTTCCTTATTTAATATTAAATACCAAAATTAATACTACATTTATTATCAGCTTTAGGGCTGAAAGTTGAGGGAAATAGTCAAAGAGCAAGTTGATATGAAATACAAGTAAT
Organism: Okeania sp. SIO1H4; assembly: GCF_010672695.1. Classification (NCBI taxonomy): domain Bacteria; kingdom Bacillati; phylum Cyanobacteriota; class Cyanophyceae; order Oscillatoriales; family Microcoleaceae; genus Okeania; species Okeania sp. SIO1H4. Next base: position 198,540 of record NZ_JAAHGB010000007.1, on the reverse strand, counting down.
TATGCTATTTATGACTTTTCCTCTCTCCCCATCTTTATATCTCTTGATCAATTTCTATTTCATATTAGTTATCGCAGTACGCATTCAGATTAGCAAAGCTAAGAAATTTCCAAACATTACAGTTAAAAGTTTGACTATAGCTGAATGCTGAATGCTGATAACTATATCAAAATTAATGAAGTAATTCCCAGAATTATTTGAGATTTAAATTTAATTTTTGGTGGAAGTTGATGTGATTTTTTTCCAATCATTGAAATTTTCCTTATTTAATATTAAATACCAAAATTAATACTACATTTGTTATCAGCTTTAGGACTGAAAGTTGAGGAAAATAGTAAAATAGCAAGTTGACATGAAAGACAAGTAATTATACTATTTATGACTTTCCCTATCTCCCCATCTCTCTATCTCTTGATAAATTGATAGTCCTGCATAGTAATGGTATACAAAGAAAAGGGATACTTGTCACGGGAGCAAGATTCTCCCACTGTTCTCGTAACAAAAACAATGCAATGCACGACCATTACAATGCACCACTACCGATAAATTATCTGTAGCAAATATTAACCTATTTCATGTTAGTTATAGGACTACGCATTAAGATTAGTATAGCTAAGAAACTTCAAAACATTACAGTTAAAAGTTTTAATTATAGCTGATAGCTGACCGCTGAATGCTTACATTTTTGGTTGAAGTTGACGCAAATATTTTCCAATCATTGAAATTTTCCTTATTTAATATTAAATACCAAAATTAATACTACATTTATTATCAGCTTTAGGACTGAAAGTTGAGTAAAATAGCAAGTTGACATGAAATACAAGTAATTATGCTATTTCTGACTTTCCTTATCTACCCATCTCTCTATCTCTTGATAAATTATCTGTAGTAAAGATTAACCTATTTAATATTAGTTATAGTACTACGCATTCAGATTGGGATAGCTAAGAAACTTCAAAACATTACAGTTAAAAAATTTGATTATAGCTATTATAGCTAATAGCTGATAGCTGTTTGCGGAGCATTCCGCAGGAAATACTTAATAGTTATATCAAATTTAATGAAATAATCACCAAAATTATTTGAGGTTTAAATTTAATTTTTGGTGGAAGTTGATGCAAATTTTTTCCAATCATTGAAATCTTTCTGATTTAATATTAAATGCCAAAATTAATACTATATTTATTATCAGCTTTAGGGCTGAAAGTTGAGGGAAATAGTAAAAGATCAAGTTGATATGAAATACAAGTAATTATGCTATTTATGACTTTCCCTATCTCCCCATCTCTCTATCTCTTGATAAATTATCTGTAGCAAACATTAACCTATTTCATATTAGTTATAGTACTACGCATTCAGATTAGGAAATCTAAGAAACTTCAAAACATTAAACTTAAAAACTTTGACTATAGCTGATAGCTGATAGCTGAATACTTATAGCTATATCAAATATTTTTACCCAAAACTAAACATAGGATAACTCAAATATTGCACCTTAGAGGAAAGACCTATATTCTCTCGTCCTACTCAGGTACAAAATATGATAAATTTTAACCTTTAATTAGATAGCATAGACTTTTTTTTCCAATGAATATTTCTTCAAGTCTTCCCCATTCACAAACTCCAAATTCTGAGGCATTAACAGCACAAGCAGAACTTTATTATGCCCAGGGACATTTATCAGAGGCGATCGCTTGTTGTCGCCAGTCTTTAAATATAGAACCGAATTGGGCGTCTACTTATGTAACCCTAGCAAATATTATCCAAGCCCAAGGTAAAATTTCGGAAGCAATTAATCTATATTATCGGGCCATAGAACTTAATCCTGAGTTATCCCAGGCTCATGTTAACCTGGGCAGTATGTTTTTTCGTCAGGGAAAGCTGGATAAGGCGATCGCTTATTACAGGAAGGCGATTCAATTACGACCAGATATGGCCGTTGCTTATTGGAATTTGGCCAAAGTTTGGCAGCAACTGGGCAAGTTAGACGAAGCGATCGCCTCAGAAGAAAAAGCTTTAAAATTAAATCCTAATTTGGGTGGGTTTGAGGTTAATTTAAGTCAGGGATATAAGTTAGCTGAAGAGGGAAAGTTAGATGAAGCTATTGATAGTTGGCAAAAGGCAATTACACTCAATCCAAATTTAGCAGAAGCTTATAGTCAAATTGGCATAATTTTTAGAAGTCAAGGTAAGTTTTCTGAGGCTATTAAATATCTGAAAAAAGCGATTGAAGTTCAGCCTAATTATGCTACAGCACATCAACATTTATGTGGCATTCTTCGGGATGGTAATAATTATGTAGTTGCCAGGGAAGCAGTCACTAACTATTATCAGGAATGTGGGGAAATAGATCCGATTATGACTGGGATATATTTGATTAGCACTTATCAAATATCTGGCTTAAATGAAATTGCTAAAGATAGATTTTTTGACCTTGAAGCTAAATTGAAAGAGGATATGACTATTGTTAAAAAGGTAGTCGATATAAAAGCTTTATATGGAAATTTTATTTTTAGTGTTCCTTATTTAAGAGATGATATTCAAGCCAACTCTGACCTCTACAAATCGGTATCGAAAGTTTATAGACAATTTGTCCTCAAACCTCAAAATAATCATTTTTATACTCCTGTTAATTTTGACAATAATCATCTATTAAAAATTGGCTTTATCTCTAGTCATTTTAATCGACATTCTGTCGGTTGGTGTAGCCTTGATATTATTCGAGAGTTAGGAAAATTAAATACAGAAATATATTTATATCCAACAGAACGTCTCAAAACAGATGACCAAACTAAAAAATTTAGCCAAGCTGTTACTAAACTATATGTACCGAAAAAATATCCCCACGGAAGCGTCGATCTCCGAGAAATTATTACAGAAATTCAGCAAGATAAAATAGATATATTGATAGATTTAGATTCTTTGAGTTTACCAATTAATACACAAATTTTAAATAATAAACCTGCACCAATTTGTATATCTTGGTTAGGATTTGATGCTCCTTATATATCTGAGAATAATTATTTTCTATGCGATTTATATACCCACCCCCAAGACCGAGATAAATACTATATAGAAAAATTAGTAAGGATGCCAAATTCATTTGTAGCAACTTCTGGTTTTCAAAGAATAGAAACAAATAGAGCTAATTTAAGAAAGTCTCAGAGGATAGGTTTAGACCAAATTGTTTATCTTTGTTTAGCACCAGGAAGAAAATTTAACCGAGATTTAGTCAAAGCACAAATTGCTATCTTGAAGCAAGTTCCTAATAGTATTTTAATTCATAAAGCATTAGGAGATATAGAAGTATTTCAATCTGCTTATCATCAAGGTTGTAAAGCTGAAGGTGTAAGTATTCATCGCATTAAATTTATAGAAATATTTCCTACAGAAGAGGAACATAGAAGCATCTATTCTTTAGCAGATATTATGCTTGATTCTTATCCTTATAATGGTGGTACTCATACCTTAGAAGCTTTATGGTTTAATTTACCAGTTGTTACTCTTGCCGGAGAGCAATTTTTATCTAGAATGGGTTATTCTTTTTTACAAAATTTAGATATTAAATTCGGCGTAGCATGGTCATGGAATGAATATATTGATTGGGGTGTAAAACTAGGTCAAAATCCTCATTTACGTCAGGAATTAGTCGATAAATTAGTTAAATCTAAAGAGCAAGAAAATTTAGCGCCATTATGGAACCCGAAAAAATTTGCTCAAGATATGTATAATACCATCGGAAAATTATAATACTTATTCCATTTTTGGATATAAAAAAAGTCAATGAAAATAGTTGAAGAAGGAAGAAGGAAGAAGGAAGAAGGAAGAAGGAAGAAGGAAGAAGTGGATGGGGACTCAAACCCCAACCAATTGTCAACATCGTGTAGACGGTGGGGTATTAAACCCAAATGAAAAAGATAAAAAATTATTTTATTCTAGTTAATTAAAATCCCCAGCAACATAAAAATTTGGTAGCTAGCAATTGGTAGCGAGTTTGATGCCTCTAACGTATGATTCTCTTATGTCTATTGCCTTCTTCACTAATTAATTTTACTCTATAAAATAATGGGTTTGTTATACCAATTCACTTAAAAAGTGTCACAAATAGTTGGTAACTGATGAAGTCAAATAATAAGCTGAAATGCTTACGCTGAAATTACTGTATAGTAGAGATTTTAACTACCTAAAATATCAATTCTGACTTTAAGTGAAATGGTACTAGAACTTATGTGGATAATAAACCTTAGACAGGGAAATATTTTTCCCACTGTTGCCTGTTACCTGTTTCCTGTTCCTTGTTCCCTCCTATAATTACTCAAGAAAAATAAAGTGAAAATTCCCACACTTCATCCCGATAGTAAATTTATTAGATTCTGGCAAGTATTAATTGTATCCATTACTCTTTATAATGCTTTCATAATCCCATTTAGAATTGCTTTTAAAAATAGATTTGATGGTCTCTGGATTATATTAGATCTTATAGGAGATGTAATTTTAATTATTGATATGTTTATTCGATTTCATATTGGCTACTTTGAGTACGGAGAATATATTCAAGACAAAAAAAATATCGCTCAACATTATCGAGATCGACTCTTTTCAAGGCATTTAGTAGCTAGTATTCCCGGAGATTTAATTGCCAGAATAATTGTACCAAACTCACTATTTATTATTGCTTTATTGAGATTCCCTCGTTTATTACGACTACCCCAATTTTCTCTAATTTTTAACAGGAGGGAAACTAATATAAATATTAACCCTACTTTGATTAAAATGTGTAAATTAGTCATACTAATTATTTTAATTACTCATTGGGTAGCTTGTATCTGGTTTATGATTGGCAGTTGGGAATCTAATGCTGAAAATTCTTGGTTGATTAGTAATTATCTACAATCAGCAAGTATAAGAACTCAATATATTAATTCCCTTTATTGGGCAATTACAACTCTGACTACTGTAGGATATGGAGATATTACTCCCACTACTGAAATTGAAATAATATTTACTTTGGTAGTCATGTTCTTAGGAATATCTATGTATGTCTATATTATTGGCAATGTATCTTCATTAATTTCTAAACTAGATGCTACAAAAGTCAGATATAGAGAAAAGTTAGGACAAATTCAAACATATATGCGGGAAAACAAAATCCCATCTGACTTACAACAAAAAATTAGAGATTACTATCAATATAGATGGATTGAAAATCACGATATTAGAGATTACCACATACTCGAAGAATTACCAGAACCTTTAAGAATGAAATTAGCATTAGAACTGCACAAAGAAGTAATTGAAAAAGTGCCTATTTTTCGAGGAGCAACTACAGATTTTTTTGAAGAAATAGTAATGGCTTTAAAGCCTGAAATATTACCACCTAATGAATATATAGTTCGAGAAGGAAATTGGGGTTATGAAATGCACTTTATTAAACGTGGTTTAGTACAAGCATTCTCAGAAAAAACTGGTATTATATACAGGAATATGGGTGCATGTAAATTTTTTGGATAAATTGCTCTAGTATATGAACAACGACGTACTTCATCAATCATCACATTGACTTACTGTGAATTATTTATTTTAGAAAAAGATGACTTGAAAAAAGTGTTAGAAAATTATCCAGACCTTGCAGCTAATCTTAAAAAAACAGCAAAAGAACGTTATGAAAATGAACACAAGGAATAAATATGCAACTAACAAAAACACCAACCATTAAATATATTAAACAACCAACTTCACAAGCTTGGATAGAACAAGCGATCGCCAATCTAGACACTATATTATTAGACCATTCTCACTGTGAACGAAAAGCAGCAGGAGTAGCTTTAAATTTAATGTTTCGCTATCCTTCAAGTACGAAACTTATCAAAAAATTAACGGCTATTGCCAGAGAAGAATTAGAACATTTTGAGCAAGTAAACCAATGGTTAGAACGCCGTAATATTCCATTAGCTCCTCTAAATTCTCCTCCTTATGGAGCAGCTTTAAATAGTAAAGTGCGACGGAATGAACCTGAAAGAATGTTAGATTTATTATTAGTTTACTGTTTAATTGAAGCTCGAAGTCACGAACGTTTAGGATTACTTGCAGATTACTGTCCAGAACCAGAGTTAGCAAAATTTTATCGTAGTTTAATGGCATCTGAAGCCAGACATTATGGAATATATTGGATTTTAGCCACAACTTATTTTGAACAAGAAAAAGTAGAGGAAAGATTAGAGGAATTAGCAATATTTGAAAGTGAAATTCTGAGCAATTTACATCCCGAACCACGCATTCATAGTTAACTAGCTATCAGCTTTTAGCTCTCAGCTCTCAGCTCTTATGATGGGGTTTATATGAATATAGACTTTAAAGGGTGAACGGCCGTTAGCTTCGCATAACTATCGTGAACGCACCTACAGAGGTAGGGAAGTAGTAAACATCAGAGTAATACACACCTACTGGCTAATAATCTCTCAAAAAATTATTGAATTTTACTAATTACTTAATCATTAAAGTCTGGCATAAATATAGTATTATTTTTGAGAAATGGTATTAAATATTAGGTGGCGTGGTAATTTATTTTTTACTTTTTTAAACCAAGATTACTAATGTGTATCTTGATAATTTATATCATGTCCGAACGCAATTGTTTGTGTAAACCTAAGGGTGAATATCTACAGGAAATTTAGATTTTTTTCTTGCTCAATAGCCTTCCTATCTCTTCTTTCCTCTTCCCTCTTCCTTCTTCCTTACCTTTGCTATACAATACCGATGCTACCAGACATGATATTATTTGTTTGAAAATTAAAAATAAACAATGTGGTATTTGCTTATAGGAATTCTATTTCAATTGCAGGTAAACAAACCTTTGAATTTAGGCAACAGGTAACAGGGGTAAAAGTTTGAGAATTTTTATATATCCTTTGATTTTTGACAAATCATTTGAGATTGCTATAAAACCTTTAACCTACCACCTACCACCTAAAACCTTCTACCTAAAACCTTCTTAAATTATGAAAAAATATTATCGTGATTTTGTAATTAGAAATTGGCAACCAGATGACCGTCAAATAGTAGCAAATATTATCAGTTCTGTTCTGGCAGAATACGGTTTAAACTGGGAACCCAAAGATGCAGATCGAGATGTCTTACAAGTAGAAAAATTTTATCAAAATGTAGGAGGAGAATTTTGGGTAATAGAAAAACAAGAAAAAATATTAGGCACTGCCGCATATTATCCAATTTCACGAGGTAATAAAGCAGCCGAAATTAGAAAGATGTACTTATTGCCAGAAGTCAGAAATCAAGGTTTAGGAAAATTTTTATTAAAAGAATTAGAAAACAAAATTATAGAATGTAAATTTCAAGAAATTTGGATAGAAACAGCAACAGTATTGCAAGAAGCTGTTAAATTATATGAAAGTAGCGGTTATCACTTAACAACTGGTGTAGAAACCAAACGCTGCGATCGCATTTATCAAAAAATTCTAGACACAAAATAAACAGTAAATTAATTAAGATTGTCGCCTTAGATGAGAAAAATTTACCTACCACCTAACACCTAACACGCAACAAAAGCGTAACAAAAATTATATGGATTTACGTTATCTCATTCCCTTTTTCGACCCCAAAGTCCAAACATGGACTATAGAAGCTAGACTATTGCGATGGTTCACATTCCTTTGGTTATTTATCGGTTTAGTAGTATTGTTTTCCGCCTCCTATTCCAGTGGTGCAACAGAATATGGAGATGGTCTATACTTTTTTAAAAGGCAGTTAATATGGGCTTTAGTAGGAACGATGGGATTTAATATAATTGTTTATACCCGCTTATCTACTATGCTGCAAACTGCCAAAATAGGCATAATTTTAATACTCACTCTACTATTTCTCACCCTGGTACCAGGAATAGGAACTACAATTAATGGTGCAACTCGCTGGATATCTTTAGGCCCAGTAGTTATTCAACCATCTGAACTAATGAAACCTTTTTTGGTGCTGCAAGCAGCTAATTTGTATAGTAAATGGAATCGCTTGACTTGGTTAGTAAGGATAACTTGGTTATGTACTTTTTCTTTGATACTAGCATCTATCTTACTGCAACCAAACTTAAGTACCACTGCCTTATGTGGTATGATTTTATGGTTTATTGCCTTTGCAGCAGGACTACCTTACTTTTATCTAGGAGGTATTGCTTTAGGTGGATTTCTTTTAGCTACCATTAGCGTCAGCATTAATGATTATCAGAGGAGGCGAGTTCTTTCTTTTACAAATCCTTGGGCAGATTCAATGGGGGATGGCTATCAGTTAATTCAAAGTTTACTAGCAGTCGCTTCTGGAGATATTTGGGGCAGCGGTTTCGGTTTATCTCAGCAAAAGCTACATTTTCTTCCTATTCCATATAGTGACTTTATATTTTCTGTTTATGCTGAAGAGTTTGGTTTTGTGGGAGCCTTATTACTGTTAATATTATTAGCTATATACAGTATTATTGCTTTGAGAGTTGCCTTAAAAGCTACTAGAATGGCACATCAACTTGTAGCCATTGGAGTAATGATAGCTTTAGTAGGTCAGTCTTTCTTAAATATAGGTGTTGCGACTGGGATACTGCCAACTACAGGTTTACCATTGCCAATGTTTAGCTATGGCGGTAGTTCAATGATTGGTAGTTTGTCGCTAGCTGGATTATTAGTTAGAGTAGCTAGAGAAGAAAATCAGGCAGATGTTTTAATCTTGAAAGAACGTCGCTTACGAAGGCAACGCTATGTGCAATAGATATCTCCGGAAAAGAGGCAGTAGGCAGTAGGCAGTAGGCAGTAGGCAGTAGGGGGAAAGAATTGATAATTTCTGTGTGATAATTGATTTGATTTTTTATTATCATGCCTATGTCTAATAAATATCTTCAGAAAAGAGGAAAACCAGAACTGGGAAAATAGTGTATATCTAAAAATAGATTTTACTTTTGATTTGTGGAGGTTCCTAATATAGAACTACAAGAACTGCTTAGGACATTTTTTAATCCTAAAACCCTTTTACATTTTGCTATTCTCTGTTCCCTGTTCCCTATTCCCTATTCCCTAGCGCGTAGCGCTATAATTTATTAGACTAAGTTTAGTTATTATTGTTACTGACAAATCCAAATAAATCTGATGAGTATGCAAAAGCTTCATTTTTTAATATCAGATGACGATCTTTATCTTTACTGAGCCATCCTTGCTGTTGTAATTTTCCCAAAATTCTCGTGACAGTTACTCGCGTTGTACAAATTGCACCAGCAATATCTTGATGAGTCAAGCGAATACTCAACCGAGTACCATCAGTCACTGGCTGGCCAAATTCTTGCTTCAACAATAATAATAACTGATGGAGACGGTCTTCTACTCGTCTTTGTCCAACAATCGCTAACAAGGCCTCTGTTTGCCGAAATCGTCTTCCTAATTGAGGTAACAATTCTTGGGCTAATTTTGGGGAAGACTCTATCTCGATCATTGTGTACCACATTAGACAAACATCTGACAAAGCATTTGCCCGATAAGTCTGCAAGTGGGAAAAACAACTACCAAAGCACATAGAAGGTCCACCCCATCCGAGTAGACCTTCTTCGCCTATTGGATAAAGAGTACTGAGTCGCACTAAACCTTGACAAATTTGCCAGACACCTTGCGACATTAGAGGTATTGTTTCTCCTTTATTAAAAAAGTGTAGATGACGTTCAGAACTTGTATTGTAATTATTAGTTTCTATAGTTGCTCTAGAACTTTGAGCCATATTTATACATTCCAGTTTACATATACTGGTTTTATATACATAGTACTCAGACTATCCTCACAAAGTAAAGGTTAGGTAATTAAAAGATTAGTAATAGGTTAAACTTTTTTGATCATCATTCAATCCCACTCAGTAAGGCAGGATAAACAAGCATCATTTTTTTTTAGATGAGATAAATCTTCTTTATAGCAGAAGGAAGAAGGGGCTTAGTTATCTAGGAGAGGACCGAAAGAGCGAAAAATCTTTCATTGTCTGAGTTTTAAGCTTTTAATATGTCCTAAACTTTGCTTCGACTGCTATACATATTTTCTTTTCTGCTTTTTACTCAATCTTTACCTACTACCAATTTTGGATAAATAAACTTCTTGCAAAAGTAAAAATTAAATATTCACTTCTTTTTTTGTTTTTTATTTTACCTCTACAAGAAGTCTAATATACCAGAATTTATATCGCAGGTCGCAATAATTCAGAGCGGAAATTTTGTCTAACTTGAATATTAAGATATCGTCTTTGCAAAACCTGCCATTTTCGCCATGCTTGATGCCAATTTTGTTGGAGTTGCTTCTCTAAGGTAGGAAGAACTTTGTCAATTTTAGATTGCAAAACATTTTCCAGAAATTCTCTTAAAACAGCACCATCTTGAATATCACCCAGATATTCCTGAATTTCTTTCATATCTTTTAAATAAGCTTCATAAGTCTGACCATAAAATTCAGTAAACAAGCTCATCTGGTAACGAACCCGCTTTACTTCTTTACGCAGACTATGTAGATTTTCCTCATCTTTATCGCTAATACTTATAAAAGAAACATCATTATTTATTTTGACAACTTGATGCTTGGAATTAGTTCTTTGTAGTAAAAAATCCTGATTATCACTTGTTTCTAAATCCTCTGTTTCAATACCAACCAACCAGCCAGGATGAAGCAGTAATTGACTAACTTCAGGTAATAATAAATCTGGTAATACCTCTTGAATAGGCAGGCGAGAAATATCTGTATAAATTGGCTTATCCAACCATTCCTGTAATTTCTGCTTCAACATTAGATAATTCTTATTTCCAAGTATTCCTCGTACTTTTTTAAAAGCTTGACGACGTTGTTTTCGTAATTGCTGCATAACCTTCTCTAACTCTGCCTGTTCTTGAGGAGGTAAATTTGGTTGATAGCGATTTTGAAGCGCTTCTAAAAGAACATCTAAATCTCTTAAACCCCCTAAACAACGAGCAATTTTACCAATTTTTTGATCTTGAGCTGCTTTTGGCAAAGTGACAACTGGCCTAAAACCTTGAGCAGCAGAGCGCAAGCGACGCATACCCACACGCATTTGATGTAGTTCCTCTGGGTCTTGATCTTTGAGTACCTCTGGTTCGTGTCTGAGGGTTTTCTGAAAATGCTTTTCAAAAGCTAAGGATGCCCAGTCTCCAAGACTATTTACTTTCGGCAATACTTGTGTTGTCATAGTTAATTGAAACCCTAACTCAACTTTTGCAGTCACGTCTACAATATTCTGAAAAACTTCTATAATAACACTTTTTGTGGATTTTTAACAAATTTTATTGTCTATTTGTTGCTGCCTCAACTCTTTTACAGCAATTTTCTACTTAAATAAGGTAGAGAGTTTTGGAGTTTTAAGTGAATAGAAAACAAGACAAGAATTAAGATTAAGATTAATATTAATATAACTTACGCAAAAATACTGTATGTAGTAAACAAAAACTATAGTAACACACTATATATAGCATTGATAACTGGGAAATGTGTAAGTCCCCATAGAGTCACATTCATTAACTATGACGTAAAGACGTTGTATATAAGGTATCTATATATTAGACTTGTCGCTTTATAACTTAAAAATTCCCCAAAAACCTTGTTCTGTAAGGATTGTAGCTATTGGATGGCAAAAATGCTGGGAATTATTGCTCTGTCTAGGTTAGAGTGATTTTTTCCCTTTATTTAGCGACAACTCTATTTATATTTGAAGAAGCAAGCTTTATAGAGGTTATTCAATTAGACTTGATATCAGGCATACTTTAAATTCTTAATTAGGGCTTGCTGATTAAATCTAAAAGCATTGACAGATAAAGATTTTAGCCTTTTTGGGGGCGAAAAAAGTACCTGGTTTTCAGCTCTTCACGCTCAAAAAGGAGCGTATTTTAGGCTCATAGTTGGGCAGAAAAATTTAGGGACAATTCTTACTCCTAACTTCCTCTAAATTTCCATTTCTCCTGTCTCCTGTCTCCTGTCTCCTGTCTCCTCCTCCATCAAAAAGACTTTATTCAGCAAACCCTAATTATTTTTACAATATCATAAAAAAAACTTTTTGTCAATTAAAATCTTTTAAGTATAAAGATTTCAGACTGAATCTAACAAAAATTTGTCTAATCGTCAATTGTCAGCTATCATTTTTACTAACGAAGCAGCCAATTTCAAAAAAATTAGGCACTGATGGATCAAATAGATATAAGCAATAAATGCAGTATAAGAACATCAGATACTCAAGGTTCAGCTTCAGACGAACCTGATAGCTTAATTATTGTGCAGCTTAATAATAACAATAACCTGCAATCTAGTTGTCCCACGAACTATCAGGGAGGTGACACTAGCTGAACAGACCCGCAGCCACACAAGGGTCTCTAGACTACAAGGATGCCAGCAAATAACTCCTGTAATTTGATCAATACAATCAATATAACAAATAGTAATTAGTCATGGAGTAAAGTTCTATTATCTAAGACTGATGAACCTATTCAAACTAGTGGTCTGTAAAATTAATTCTGTCCATAGCTTTTTTCTAATTCCCTCATTTTTAAGGGTAGTTAGGGGGGATAAAACCCGTCAATAATATTTTGACAGACCACTAGGACATCCCAGATAAGGGCTGCGCCGACAAACTTTGTTTAGCATTAACAAAAAATAATTTCTGTTGAAAGTTTAACCAAATATAGAATCCTTTAAACTTATAAACTTAATTTTTGGCAATTAAGAGGAAATCAAGCAAATAAACAAAAATCTAGATAAATTAACAGATTTATTTTATGAATGTCAGCGAGCTTTTAAGTGCAAATGAACTATTAATTAGACACTCAAAGGGAGAAAGAGATTTTCCAGGAGCTAACCTAGTTGCAGTGAATTTAGGTGCAGCTAACCTGAATCGAAGTAATTTAAGTAATGCTAGTTTCAAAAATTCTTACCTAGCTAAAACTAAACTAATTGGAGCTAATCTAGTTGGTGCAGATTTTAGTAATGCTAACCTCTCTGAAGCTAAGTTAATTGAAGCTAATTTGAGCGCTACGAGCTTTACTAAAACCACTCTTATTGAAGCTGACTTAAGTGGAGTAATTCTGAGTGGGGCTATTTTTTCAGAAGCAGATTTAACAGAAGCTATTCTGATTGGCACTAGCATGGTCGGAACTTGTTTACTGAATGGCTCAAAACTGATTGAAGCCAACCTAACAGGAGCTACCCTCAGTCGTGCTATTCTCAGTGGCGCAGACTTAACTAAGGCCACTTTGAATCGGGCAATTATGAGTGAGGTAGATCTAAGTGGCACTATATTAAATCAGGCAAGTCTAATTCGAGTTTATCTACAACGAGGAAATCTCAGTGGTGCAAAATTAATCAAGGCAGATTTAATAGAAGCAACTTTGGTAGAGGCCAACCTTTGCGCTGCTCACTTAATTGAGGCAGACTTACAAGGAGCAAACCTGAGCAATGCTAATCTAAGTGGAGCAAATTTGAGTGGGGTTAATCTACAAGGAGCAAATCTTAGCAATACTAATCTCAATGGTGTTAATCTTGAACAAGCAGACCTGCGAGCTGTTGACTTGAAAAAAGCTAACTTAAGAGGTGCTAACTTGAAAGCGGCCAATCTCTCAGGAGCAAATTTATTGGAAGCTGATTTGCGAGGTGCTAATTTACAGAAAGCTAATCTTTACGGTTCCGGTTTATTGCTAGTATCTCTCAAAGGTGCTGATTTAAAAGAAGCTTGCCTGTGTGGTGCTAACTTGATTGGGTCTAGTTTAAATCTTTCTGCTCTTGAGGACGTTTGCTTAAAAGAAGCAATTATGCCAAATGGTTCAACTCACAGATAGAGTTAAAATAGATATAGATTTAGATTTATGGAGCAAGTCTAGCTAAAAAGCTAAATTCTCCAAAAGTGGTTACATGAATTACTCATAATTCAAAAATACAAAAGTTTTGTGATAAACTAATAAATTTGAGACTTTAATCGGGTGGAGGTATAACCGCGTAGAATGAAACAATTGGGAACCCATCTAGTCGTTGATGCCTGGCAGTCCCCTGCAGAACTGCTCAACGATTCTGAACGTATCCGTTGCTCTTTAATTGATGCAATTACAGCAGGAGGAGCAACCCTCATAGATTTATGTGTTCATCAGTTTAGTCCTCATGGAGTTACTGCGACGGCAACACTAGCAGAGTCTCATATTGCCATCCATACATGGCCTGAGTTAGGTTACTTTGCTGCTGACTTATTCTTTTGTGGTCATGGAAATCCGCATAAAGCTGTAGAGATTCTAGAAACAGCTCTCCAAGCTAAACAAATAAAATTGACTGAGATAAAGCGCGGTTTTGACCCTGGGATGGGAGTCCAAGATACTTCTACAAAAGATCGTAATGTCAACAGTTTTACCGAAAAACAGGCTTTAAAGCCTCGCCGTTTCAGGGCGACTTTGTGTTAAGCTTGGATTAGTACCTGACCCTCTACTTCGTAGGCTAGAGAAATCATTTGGAGGCAAAGAGTACGAGAAGGTCAAAACTAAGAACCTGTGGTGGCGAAGGCACAGTCAAAACAGCTAGAGAAACTAACAAAGTACCAACCATTTAATCAAACTCTATTTCTGGTAAAATCATTATGGTCGGATATCCGAGAACTGAGGCTAACCACCTGAACGACTGAGGACAGTCCCGCTTCTGGTTAACTACTGCGCGAGTAGAGAGAGTTAAGCCGTCTGAATATCCAGTAATCCCTGACGAGTCTGGGAGAAATCAACTCCCTGAAGTAAGTAGAGTATGTCAAACAAACGAGTTTAGCAAGAGGATGAACAACCAATATAAATTAATAATAACTAAATTACATATATGCTTGGTTTGAGTTAACAACCCCACGACTAAAGCCGTGGGATTATAATAATGTGTTTGAGTCTGTAACTTCTTAGGTGAGTATTGGTTATTGCAGTAGCGAAGCGGAGCATTATCGCTGATTTAAAATTGGACGAACAACCCAATACCCAGCACCAAATGCAGCAATTACAATCAAACAAATAGCAACTACTAACCAAATTCCATTGAGGTCAGATACTTGTGTGGAATTAGAAGTTTTGCTGTAGCTACTTATATCTGGTTCTTCTGTATATAGATACTCTGGAAAATCTGGATCTGCTTTTTTAGAGTCGGTAAATGGTAGAGAAGGTGAGGAAGATGATGTTTCAGGAGAATCTACTTCAAAATCAGAATTAAAAGAGTTATCTCTAAAAGTATCTACCTTAAGTTCAGAGTTGGGAAAAGAAGACATTTGAGGTTGAGTTACTAGCACAGAAGAATTTATAATTTCTTGTAGCTGTGTCGCAGAGTGAATCACTTTTTCAAATTCTCTTCTGAGTTTTTGATTTTGCTGGATTAACTGTTCATTATGAACTTTGAGTGATTCTAGCTTAATTTGAGTTGCTTGTAGTTCAGCAGTAGCTTCTCTATATACAGAAATAGGTATAGATGGAGAGTAGTTATTTTCGGAATTATGTCCCATCTGACTAGATGCGCTAATATTTTGCATTATTTTACTACTATGATATTTTTCAATAATTATGGGGGATAATTAGTGAAATTAGAGCAATAAAATATAAATTAGTCAAGTCACGATTAAAGAAAAGCATTTACTTCTACAAATTGTATTTCCAAATTGTTTAATTAATATCTATGAATTATTCTGAAACTAACCATGAACTTTCTCAAGAGTTTAATATGCAAGAAGCTAAATATGGAGAGCGGAATATATTAGAAGGAGAGTTAATTACTTTTCCTAATCCCCGTGTTGGACGACGTTATGAAATTAACATTACTTTACCAGAATTTACTTGTAAATGCCCTTTTTCTGGTTATCCAGATTTTGCCACAATTGACGTAAAATATGTTCCAAATGAACGAGTGGTGGAATTGAAAGCACTGAAATTGTATATTAATAGTTATCGCGACCGTTATATTTCCCATGAAGAATCAGTGAATCAAATTTTAGATGATTTGGTAGCTGCTTGTGACCCTTTAGAAGTAAAAATTAAAGCTAATTTTTATCCACGAGGAAATGTTCATACTACTATTGAAGTCGAACATTATAAAGAAAATTTAGATAAGTAATTACAGGGTAAGTATTCAGCTAGCTTGCGGTCAGCTTTGCTAATTAAGTTTTAATAAAAATCTATTAAACCGATAGTTAGTTGAGCTTTTAATGATGAGCTAAACTTTTTTAGTGTGCCAATTTTTAATGATTTTGTAAATTGGCGATCGCTGTATATTTAATTAGGGTCTGCTGAAAAAATTAGTTGGTGGGGGTAGGACACGGCGGCGCGGAGATGGGAGGAACAGGCAAAGGTTTCGGCTATTTTATGTGAAGAAATTTTCTTGAATTTCAGCAGAAAATTTCAGTATTTTGAGGGAAATAAGAGCCAATAACTAGGAGATAAGCTGAATATACAAAGCTCCATTACCGTCAGCTATCCTGACTTTTAGCTTTATTGAGCAAGCCCTAATTAGTTCAAAAAAATGAGCAATTCTGGGTATATTTTCACGTCAAACTAGACAAAAAATGGCTTATAAATATAGCATATAATATTTTTGCAAGAGGTGTACTATATTATATGCAGAAAAAAGTAACAGACAACAAAAATGAGGATTAACTTGATATTTACCGAATAATTAAGGTTTAAAACCTCTCCTTTAAAGGAGAAAAAAGCCGTGAGTCTTCGGAGCTTCCCGTAGGGTGGGATGGCGATCTTCGGAGCGGGTCTGTAAGAACGGGTCTCGGAGCCATATCCATGAGACCAAGAGAAGAAAAAAATTTCTCTACCGCATCAATTTTCTTCTTTTCAAACAGAGGTAATTATTAATTATTAATTATTAATTATTGAACTCTCCTCTTAGAACCAGAAAACTTGCTATAATAAAGGTTTTAGTTCATATCTTGAGGGTCAGTTTCAGCCTGAAAAACTGAGCTATCAATTAGTTCATCTGATGTAGTTTGATTGACTTTTTCTCCTGCTTCATCTTCTAAAAACGCATTAACAATTTGCTCATTTTCTAACTCTTCTAATTGACTAATTTTAATTTGATCGAGACGTGGGCCTTCGGCAGAAATAATAGTAAATTCAAGATTTTCATACCATAACTTTTCTCCAGCAGTAGGTATTTTTTGTAACTGATAAATCAAAAATCCTCCCAAAGTTTGATAATCTTCAGTTAGAGGTAAATCTAAATTCAATAGTTCATTAACTTCTTCTACACTTAACTGTGCTTGCACAATAAAAGTCTTATCGTCTAACATTTGTAGAGTAAATTCTTCAGTACCAGTTACTTCATAACTATTACCGCCGATAATTTCAGCAATCAAATCCTCTCGCGTAATTAACCCAGCAGTACCACCAAATTCATCTACTACTATTACCATTTCTGGGTGCTGACGACTGTTTGGAATTTGACGCATTCTTTGCATCAATGATAATAACTCGCTCAAATACATTTGTCCAGATACAAACCTTACAGGACGAATCCAAGGTATAATTAAAGTTTGTGAGGATAATAAACCTTTTGCTAAAGGTTGAGCCAATTCTTTGAAATCTATAATACCCTGAATGTCGTCTATGGACTCACCAATGACAGGATAACGAGAATGACCAGATACCTTAATTTCATCTAACAAATTTTTAAAAGTAGCCGTACTAGAGATAGCATCTATATTAGTGCGTTGAACCATGACTTCTAAAGCTGATACTTCCCCAAATTCAAAGACATTACTAAGTAATTGTCGTTCTTCTGCTTCTAAACCAGTTGATTCAGTAGAAGTAGAGATAATTAATTGTAATTCTTCAGGGGTAACAGGTGTTTTCCAGACACTGCCAGTGTATTTAATTCCTATCAGTCGTAATAACCAACGAGTAGATTGATTTAATACCCAAATAAATGGATTAAAGAAGCGAGAGATAGCTAGACTCAAAGGACCAAATAATCTCGATAATTTTTCTGAATATAATAGTGCTACTGATTTTGGGCATAATTCTCCTAGGACAATTTGCAGGTAAGCCAAAATAAAAAAGGTGACAATTGGGATAGCTAGGGAGTGAGCGATCGCTTGAGTAACATGAATAGGTAGGGGTAGTTTAACTATTGCAGATCTAACAATTACTGCCATAGTTCCTTCAGCAATCCAACCTAAAGCTAAACTAGACAAAGTAATACCTAACTGAGTGGTTGAGAGTAGTCTGTCTATATTTTTTTGAAGTTGTTGAACAATTTTCGCTTGAACATCACCTGCATCGACTAATTGATTAATGCGGGATCTACGCACAGAAACTATAGAAAATTCTGCCACCACAAAAAAGGCATTGATGATAATTAGCAGAAAGACTGACAAAAGTCGCGACATTATCTCTGTCGATGTCAGGATTTCTAAGCTTGGCATTTCTCCCAAACTTATTGCCATTGATTCTGCCTCAGACCTCTGAAAATTTTCATGTTTAATATTTAACAATTTATAGTTTATAAGAATATAGTCACATAAGACATATCCTTCGGATCGCAGGTGTTATCCTGACGCTCGTGAACTACAACACCCTCGCTTCCCATGGTCAAAGACAAAAGAGAGCTACTTTTCTCATAATATTCAAAGAACCGTTCACATAACTCATTAATTAATCCTTTGCTGGCAGTGCGATTGCATTCCTCTTTTTATTCTTTTTCCAGAAAAGGTGACATGATTTTTCTGACCTTTCTTGTACACTGGAATCAAATCATTATCTATAAAACTTGCTTTTGAGGTGTAAGATTATTCTGTAATAATTACATCTATCCCTACCATCTTGGCTTTATAAGATAACATTTCTATTGGCTGATGGCTTGTTTTGTATAAACTACAATATTTCTTCCCGTTATTTTATTTTTATATCCCCGAAGACGAGGACGAGCATTAAACTTTGATGGCTTGGTGTTTATAAACTTCGTTCGCTGCTAAAAAACTCTTCGGTGTTTCGATCTATTATCATCAAGATTTGTTGAGATACTTTAGCTGGCATTGCTTGATAGTCTCCTTGAGATTGTAGCTTCTTTTGCAAGTCCAAATAGTGACGATAAATATTTTCAAATATCAAAGACTGATGAACTAAATAATTAGCATGAGTTTAAGATATTTTTCGACAAGAAACACGGTCGGTCAATTTCAGGATAAAACCGATGATTTTTTTGAATCATAAGTCTCTCAAATAATCTGATAAATCAAGGGGTTAAAATTATATTAGGAGCCGAGCATTTATTAATCTTTAATTATGGTGATTTAGCCAGGGATTCTCAGCTACCTGCCGATTATACCATTAAACATAAAGCCTTTGAGTTATTAAATTTTTCAAATATTTAGTAGCTAGTGAGTACAATTTCACGAAGATATTTGACATTGTTTGACTACATAAGACTATATTTATGTACAACGTTTATTATACCATTAAATCTTGGGCAACTTCATTAGATTTCTTTGCTCTTCAAAGTTAAAATTTAACTTTGCTTTCTCTGACGATCGATTAGAGATAAATAAATTAACTTATGTGATAGATAACTTTTTTTATCTAACTAACAACCTACTCAAAAAAATATCTAATCCACTTAATCTATTTTGATTCTAGACATTTTTAAATCTAAATTTTGACCAGGATAATCTGTCAGTTCCAAGGAAAGTTCTTTGGCATTATCTAATAATGCAACTGGAATCGTAATAATACCATAATATCTTCTACCATTGGGTGGTAATTCTCCTGGTAAATCTTCTGTACTTGCGCTGAGAGACCTTCCCTGGTCATCTGTAACATTCAAAAAACTGTACAGAAATCTTACAGCTCGGTCTCCTTCATTTTTTAAATTGACATCTAAAACTAGAGAATTACCCCATCGACGAACATCATTAACTTCTAGAGCTACTCCAGCGTCACTACTCACAATTGGAAAACTTTGCTGGGATTGATTTTCTTGAGAAGACTTTGCTTTGGCTTGTTTGTTCTGGGAGTCTTTTTTAGTAGTTTTTTCTTCAATTACTCCACCATTTCTGATAATATTTTTTACAGTGGTAATAATTTTTTCCTCTTCTAACAAGACTAATCCTTCTTTGCGATTTGAACTGTCTCTAGCACCTGCTAAATTATTAGTGGGACGAGTATCTGGTTGAGTAATTCCTTTTAAAGCTTCCCTTCCTAGCTTAAACCCCCAAGAAGCACTACCCAAACCTGCACCAAACATTAGGGTTAGTAAGCTTAGAGTTAGCACAATACTAGAATTCATAGTTTTTTTATTTCTTAGGCATAATATTGTTTTCTGTTATGATATACTATATTTTAGTATAAATTTAGAAATATTTATGTCCAAAAATTTAACTTAACTCCAGAAACTATGTTATGATATGTTAGGTTATCTAAGAAAAGTCCAAGCTAGCTTAATGTGACGATATAAAGGTAAACTTAGAAATAGGCGCCTTTGGCCGATTGGGGAGGCAGCGAGCTCATAATTCGCTTTCAGGCTGGTTCGATTCCAGCAGGGCGCATACAACTCTATCAAATTAATTCCTCGAAATATACTAAAATCTTTGCTGGTTAAAGGTTTTAGCATTTTATATCTTAAATGGAGCCAGAGGACTCCCGGTCTAATATCCGATTTACCGGGAAATAAATCGCGACCAAACAAAAAATAAGCACTCCATTCAGATAGAATTATCGGGACTGGTGGTGGTGCATAGTAATGGTAAAGGAAGCACCGGGAGTTTGGGGGGATGGGGGGATGGGGAGATGGGGAGTGTGGGAGATGAGGAGTGTGGGAGAAATTAAAAAATATGTATCCTACCATTACTATGCAGGACTATCTCGGGACTTAGGCAAATATAGATGGGCAGAGGCTTTTGCGTTAAAAAGACATAAATACTGAATTACTAAGGGTTCTAGCCATTTTTAAGGCATCGATGTAATTCCCTTGTCTAGACTGACTTTGACGCATTTTTCCTACTTGAAAATGCCTAAGTACTACTAACTTCTTTGTAAATCAGGAAAAAATCCATATCAGGACTTTGATATTTTTGACAGTGAAAATGGCTTCAAACTCAACAGTAGCAAAGAAAATACGTCAACAGGATAAAAATGGTTCTTTGGGTAGCATGACCCAGGAAAACCTAAGATATATCAAGAAATAGCCTATTTTAACGTTAAAGCATTACCCAGCAAGATTTTAAGGCTTTTTTTAAGGCGTTTTTTGCTAAAGTCCCGATATATAGCAGTCGAAGCAAAAGTTAGGAGACTAGACAGTGCAAAGTTCTGGGAATAACTATTGCTAGTCAAGGGTTTCACGGACTCAAGGTTAAAAATTCTCCATTCACAGAGCGTAGGTGCTGTAAACCTTTCCCAGTAACACTTTCAATCTTGAGAACCAACTGTTTTTTAGCAGAACTTTGTACTCTCCAGTTAAGACATATCAAAAGCTTAAAACTCAGACAACGCAAAATTTTTCCAACTTCTGTCCTTCCTTCTTTACTTCTGCTATGCAAGTATCAGCATTATTTATAATTACTATAATTATGACTTATTCAAACTTGTCCATGTCTTGAAGAAGTAGGTACAAATACTAAAATAATTAAAAATTATCAAAAATTCAATTAAACATTAGTTATTTAAAATAAAATTAGCAAAATTAGTTCAACATCCCTTTTTAAGGTGCAATTTAGGGCGAAAAAAGATGCAATCGCACCTCTATTTCCTACTCCTATATAAAAAGCTGAAAATCTTGATAGATAAACAATACAGCATTGATTGCTCAAAAGTAAAATTTAGTGTATTTTGGAATTAAGAATTTGGCTATGCCTAGAAGCTTAATAAAATGAATTGAGATAAATGGGATTGCAAAACAGAAATTGTAAATATAGGTAGAGTATATTAATGGCAATCAAGCTCAGAAAAAAATTGTCACATTCCAACTCCCTAAAAGGGCACAAAATTTATCATTCCTGAATAAGCTACAACGAATACTCAAACCCTTGAAATTCCAAGAAAACTATACTGGATAGTACGGTGACATTTTTATCCTTCCTGTTTGTTCAGCCAATCATAATCATCAGTAACCCAAAAGCATTTTTCGACTCCCTACTCCCTAACCGAAAATAATTTTGTAGTCTACTTAAATAGACATCTCCAAAAATCATCAGGCACTTGCTATAACTATCTTTACTGGAGCGATCGCCAGCTCCTCCAGAGCGTCATTTTTTACGCGTTTTACAGTATTATGCCAACTTGATAAATGTTTACTACAAATAGCTAGCATATTTCTTAGGAGTCAACCCACCCCTAACCCCTCCCAGGAGGGGAAGTCAGTCTGACTGAGTCAGAATGAATAGCTTTAATAGCAGTTTTTAAGTCTGAATTTATATTTTTAGCTCAAGAGACATCTCCTATAAAGTATTTTAATTGCCCTGATTATTCGTAACATTCTTTTTTTTAATGGTATTATAAACAGTCATTGTTAATTATTAAACATTTTTATCTAGTTTTTTATTACTATATTAGACATCTCCAAAAATACTCAAACGCCTATCCTAACTATCTTTAGTGGAGCGATAGCGTACGCTTAACCGGAGGTTATCGCCACTCATGAAGGTAGTTAATTTGTACAGTTTTATGGTTATCAGAGATACTTCGTGTTACTAATATAAATATTTATTGTACTTTTATTTATTATTTTAATCTCAATTTTTGATGACTTTTACTAATATAAATGAGTCAATCATTAGTCTGGCTAAACCACATATTGTTAAGATTACTTTTTGATAATTATTATCTTTTAATCTGCATCTTTCTCTAGGAACTCCAAATATTTTAATTAATCTTATTATATGTTCTACAAATATTCTATTTTTGGCTTTTTCTTGATTTTCTTCTTTGATTTATGGTGGCATTTCTTTTGTTCTTGGTTTCTTTTTTGGTGTAGTTGTTCTTTCTACTCCTTCATCAGCTTTATCTCCTTGAAATTTTTGTTTTTTATCAAACTCCCATTCGTTGTTTTCTGAATATATTTACATCATTTACTGGACCTTTTTATCCTACTATTACATCTACTATTTCTTTTCCTGTCTTGAGTGCTTCTTACATTCGCCGTGCGACGGCGAATTAAGCACTCGCTTTTGGTGTCGTTATTATTTGATTTTTAAAAGTATGATTTTTCTTTTTTCCTGAGTAATATTTTTCTTGGTCTTTATATCACTTGGTCTTTCTCTACTTTGTTCTATACTATCTACAATTAGTTCTAATTCTGTTAATATCTCCTTTACCAATTCCAATTCATTTTCTTTTTTTTTACTTGTTATAATCAGCTTGCTGGCAGTAATTCTCTGAGAATATCTATCTAGTAATGAAAAATATTATTAGCACTTGATTCACTTATACGAAAGTTGATTCCTAATGTTTGAAAACTTGGTATTTGATGTAAATAAAATCACGTTAAAATTATTTCTTCTTCCTGAGTTAAATTCTTTTTTCTTCCTCCATCTGCTGTAATTAATCTTTTTTCTGTTTTGGCGTTGGCGGAGCAAGTGCGGCAGCTACATCGCCTCTTTTTTTCTGATTCTATTATTTGGGCATTTTCTATTAATTTTATTAGCTGTTTGTCAGTAATAACAATAATTCTTTTTGTTGATGAGTGGATGGTTATAAATATATTCTAAAATTGGATTCATTTGGGATACTGCAGACATAAATGGTTTTGATGATTTTACCTGATTTTCTATTTTGGAGATATCTATTGCTCCTAGTAGCTGAAATGTTGGTACATGATGCAAATAATATAACGTCAAAATTATTTCTTCCCCCTTGCTTAAAGACTTTTTTCTTGCTCCTACTGCCTTGATTAATATTTTTTCTTGACTAGCGTTAGCGTTAGCGATGCGGAGCATTATCGCCTGTCTTTTTTTTATTCAACTTTTTGAGGATTTTCTATTAATTTTATTAGTTGTTTATCTGTAATACCAATAATTTTTTTTTGTTGATGAGTGGATGATTATAAATATATTCTAATACATTAGACTAATTGCCAAAAGTAATTATCTACTTAGGTAACACTTCAGTTATTAAGTAATTAAACTATCCTAATATTTTTTTTTGCTAATTTGAGCATATTTAATATGAATTATTATTATTTTTACTTCTCCCCCACTCCCCCACTCCCATACTCCCATACTCAAGAAAATGTAGAAAAGTTTTTGAGAAATGGTGTTATTTATTTGGGGACAGCGTATATATAATTGGTCACTACAATTTTACCTTAATTTTGATTTTGGAGATGTCTAATGAAAAGCGCTGTAAAAATACATGATATAAATCAACATTTTGCTTCCTTTTATCTGAGGATATATTTTGATGATCAAAATAGGCAATTATAGTAGTTTAACTTAAAAATGAGACGTTTTTTCGTCTGAAACTCTCTCATAGCAAGAAAGCTTTGTCTCAATCTAAAGTAAATGACTATAATTTTGTGTGTCTACTAAATGCCTGGGCAAAAACTTACAGCGCTTTTCACTGGAGTAGACCACAAGGTTAGTCATCTATTGTGGAATTCGCAGCCCTCGTTTCACCTACCACCTAACACCTAACACCTAACACCTACCACCTAACTTTTTAACTGTGGTTTACCCATCTAAAAACTGCCGTAGTTTCCATGCCGATGTCTATGGGTCGTGCTCATCTTTAATACTATCAATAGTCTTGATAATCTTTTCGTATTCTTGTCGCTTTCCTTGTTGTTGATAAATTTCTGCTGCTTTGTGTAAATCATCAAGAGCAGCTTGAAAGTTTCCTAATTTCATATATCCTTCACTACGAAAAGAATAAGCGTGACCTAGATTAGGATTAATATCTAAAGCACTGCTTTGATCCTTAACCGCTTGAGCATAGTCTTTTAACTTCATATAAATTAGCCCTCGGTTAATATAAGCGTCTATTTTTCTCGGATACAATTTTAATACTTCGTTATAGTCTAGAATAGCTTGCTGCAAATCTCCCATTTCACAGTGAATTAAGCCCAAATTATAGTAGGCTAAACCATAGTTGGGGTTGATTTTTAGCGCTGCTTGACAATCAGCGATCGCCTCAGAAAAGCTTCCTAATTTCAAACGAGCTAAACCTCGATTATTATAGGCAGGAACATAGTTGGGACGAATGCGAAGAGTCTCGCCAAACTCATCAATAGCTCCCTGAAAATCTCCTGTTTGAAAGCGAGCATTTCCGAGATTATTATGTGCTTCGGCATAGTTAGGATTAATTTGTAGAGCTGTTTCAAGGTCTTTCATTGCCCCTTTTATATCTCCTAATCTAAACTTGGTAAAGCCTCGGTTATTATGACCTTCGGCATAGTTAGGATTAATTTGTAGAGCTGTTTCAAAGTCTTTCATTGCCCCTTTTATATTTCCCATTCTCAGACGTACAATGCCAAGGTCGTTATAAGCTTGATGATATTGGGAGTTGAGATGTATGGCGGTCTGAAAGTCAGCAACCGCTCCGGGAAAATTTCCCAGACTTCGCTTAGTATTACCTCGATGATAAAAAGCTTCTGCATTTTTGGGTTGAAGTTGTACTGCACAGTTTAGGTCTTCTAGGGCGCCACGATGTTCTCCAAGATCGAAACGAACTATACCTCGTTTGATATAAGCATCTACATAGTTAGGATTAATTTGTATAACTTGGTTAAAATCTTCTAGGGAGCCATTGTTATCTCGCATCAAACGACGGACTACAGCTCGGTTGTAAATGGCTTCAGGATGTTTAGGATTAAGTTTAATTGCTTCGTTGAAGTCGGCGATCGCTCCTTTTATATCTTTCATGTCAAACTTAACAGCACCTCGTTGGGTATAAGCATCTACAACTTGAGGATTGAGTTTTAATAATGTGGTGAAGTCATCAATTGCACCTTGCCTATCTCCCAGGGAACGACGGGCAATACCTCGATTATAGTAAGCTTCTATTTTTGTGGGATTAAATTTTATTGCTCGATCATAATCTGCGATGGCTCCTTGTGGGTCTCCTGCTTTAAAATGAACTACTCCTAAGTTATGGTAAATTTGAGAGTCTTGAGGATTAAATTTCAGAGCTTGAGAAAAAAGATTTATGGCTTGATTTAATTTGCCTAATTCTGCATAAGTTGCCCCTAAATTATGATAATTTTGGAGGTCTTTTGGTTCAAGTTTTAATGCTTTGTGAAAATTTGCTATTGCTGCCTTTAAGTTTCCCAATTGAGCCATTGCAATACCTTTGTTTTTGTAACATTGATGATTATTTGGGTCTAGTATTATTGCTCGGTTATAGTTTTCTATAGCGCCAGTATTATCTCTTTTTTGTAGTTTAATTAGTCCTTGTTTATGTAGTTCGTTTACTCCTCGAAGGCGGCATTTTTTTGCTTTTTCTTCCATTCCTGCTATTTGATATTGAGTAATAGCTTTTTCCCATTGTTTTTTGTTTTCAAATTCTTTGGCTCTACACAATGCTGCTTTCTGAGGTATTTTGGCTAAGTCATATTCATAAGCAGCTTTAAGCCATTGTTTTTTCTCTTCAAATTCAATAGCTTGATATTCTGCTTTTTTTTCGGGAATATTCATCTTGCAGCGTTTAGAATTAGCAAAATTTTCGAGTTCTTCCCATTTTTTTGCTGCTGCTAACCATTTTAAGTTTACTTCCAAGTTGTAAGCTTCACAAATTTTTTGCCTCTGGTTTTCTCCAATTTTCACCCAACATTTTGCTGCTTCTTGCCATTTTTTTAATTTCTCAAATAGTAGTGCTGCTTCTTGCCATTCTCTTAACTCAACAAAAATTTTTGCTGCTTCATCATAAGCTTGTTTTTGAATTAATAATTTGGCTTGAGCTTGTTTTTCTAAAGTTAGATCGCCGGATTTAGTAAAGCATTCTTTTGCTTGTTGATAGAATCCTGCTTTTAAATAATATTCCCCTTGTTTATGCCATGTTTCTGAACTAGGATTTACGCGGTCGCTTCTTACTAATTCGGGAATTATTGACTGAAATAAACCTTGAAATTCTGGTTCTTGCCAGAGGGCACTAAGCTGTGATTCCCAAATATTTAATATTCTACTAGCGCGGGTAATTGCTACATAAAGTAAGTTTAATTCTAGTTGAAATGCTGGTTTTTCTTTTTCTTTTAGTAAGCCACCTCGTATGACTTTACCCCAAAGTTTTTTTGTGGGCTGAAAAAATTCTACGAGAAAAACGGTATCAAATTCTAATCCTTTTATTTCTTCAATTGTAAAAACAAAACTAGAATTTAGTTCAGCTCTAATTTTTTCTTTTTCTGATTCTTGTCTGACTAAAATAGCATCACCAGGATATAAAGATGTTTCTTTTAATGTTTTTATTAATGTTTGATCGTCTGCTGAAATTATCCTAGCTAATTGACCCTTACTACTGTTTGTAATAGAATAACTTCCTGTAGGTTCTGCTAAGTATCGAGAACGTAATTTTAGTAGTTGATTCGCTAAATTTACTAAGCTTCCTACACTACGAAAATTAAACTTTAAAGTTTGTCTATCTACTTTTCTGTGAGGATAAAATTTATGTTTTAGTTTTTCCCATTGAAAACCACTAGGACTAATCATCTGATAAGAGTCTCCAGCAAAAAATAAATTTCCATTGGGATTAACTAACTTAAATAATAACTCTAATTGTATTTCTGTTAAATCTTGTACCTCATCACAAACAATCAGATCGTATTTTTCACTATAATTATTTTCAATCAATCTCAACACTTTTCTGACTAAATCTATTTCATCATATAATTTTTCTTTTTGAAGTTTTTTTTGATACCATGTTGCAATTTTATAGATTTCTCTACGATGTCTTTCCTCCAGACAAGTCATACTATTTTTACTGATTTCTTCGTAAGCTTTTTCAGACAAAAGATATTCTGTTATAGATAGTTGTTTTCCTTTAATAGCACTTCTAATTTCTTCCCACACTAAAGACGTTGGATATTGTTTTTTTCGAGGATGTGCCTTGTACATTTCCGAAAAAACTTGATAGTTTACTTCATTTTGATGATGATATTCTTGATGATAAGTACTCAGAACTTCCAAACATAGTTTATGGAGATTTTTAAATTCAAAAATTGTTTGATTTATTTGATTACTTTCTGCTTTTTCTAATTCACTATCTGCAACTATTTTATAAAATTGTTCTTCTGCATTATTAACTAGCAAATGATTATAGGCTATATATAAACGTTTCCCTGAATTGTTATACTCTCTTTTTTGCAGCATTCTATATAATGCCACTGTGGTTTTGCCTGTACCAGCACTACCATTTAATAAAAGATTTCCTGAAAGTCTAGCAAGTTCATATTCTTCTGCTGTCAACTTTAAAGGTAAATCTGTATTTTGCTCAATAATTGCTTTTTGCCATTCCGTTTCTGACTCTAATACTCGCCACTGAATATTTCCTAGCAATTCATCATCTGTCAAATCTGAATTAAGTTCTAACTCTAGAGCTTCTACTATGTCAATCTTTGTTTTTTCTGCTGCTGAATATTGATTATTTCCATCTGCGTAATTATCTAAATTTTTAAAGTCGCTAGTTTCTAAAACCACTTCTATTTCTTCTGTTTCTAACCATTCTGAATCAGGACTTTTATTTCTCGCTTTAGCACGTCGTGATACATCATCATGGTCTACACAAATATCTTGAATTACCAGATAAACTTGCATTTTTCCTGTTTCTGGTTGCGATGACTTATTGTAGGTAAAAATTAAGCGACTAGCACTGTTAATTCTAGCTTCCCATACTCTTTTATTGATTCCCTTCAGCTTTTTAACCCGCAATCCACCATCAAATTTTTGCTGCTTCAGTTTTTTAATACATTCCCATACTTTTTTTTGTAAATTACTTTCCACATCTTTTCGGAGAAATTCAACTATATCAGGATGTAAAACAGCAGGCAGTAACATACATTGACTTTATTACTCTTTGATTTTTATAGTAATAAATAGTTTAACACAGTACTATTTTTCATGTAATCTACGAAAGTAGAAGAAGGAAGAAGCAAAAAGGAAGAAGGAAGAAGGAAGAAGCAAAAAGTGGATTGGGACTCAAACCCCAACCAATTGTTAACACCCTCAGACGGTGGGGTATTAAACCCAAAATCAAAAGATCAATTACTATCTCTATTTGTTCATTTTCTACTGAGCGGAGAAGAGTAAAATTCTAATCTTATAGCGATCGACTCAATAGACCTCTTTGGAAAAAAGGGAGTAGGGAGTAGAGAGTAGGGAGTAGGGGGAAAGAATTGATAATTTATACGGGATAATTGATTTGATTTTTTATTATTGGAGATGTTTAATAATCTCACAAATAATTGAACAATAAACAAAAAAAATAATCTGAAGTTCTTATCAGCTCAAGTTTTCAGACAATAAGTATTACTCAATAAATATTAGTTTTGACGATCGGATAAATGTATTAAATAGTACAGTAATATATATTTTTCTATGTTAAAGGCTGAAGAATTAAGAAAATGGTAAATAGCTAATTAGTCAAAGTGTTGGAATTCAATGAGCAAAGATAAGAAATTCAACTCAAAAATATCTTTAACTGGCAATGTTAAAATTATCAACTATAGCAATCCTAAATAAGTTGCGGGTAATCAAAAAGTAGATAAAAAAACTGAAACTCCCATCTGTTCCCTGTTCCCTAAAAGCGGTAAGATTTTTATACACAAATAAAATAGAATTGCTATAGCTAAACTCAAATTCTTAAAAAGTATGACCTTTATTCTCACCAACGATGATGGAATTAATGCTCCTGGCATTAAAGCACTTTGGGAAGCTGTCAATAATGTCAATTTACCTTTAGCATCTTCTAAAAAAAGTATAATTGTCGCTCCTCAAGAACAATTATCTGGCTGTGGACATCAAGTTACGACTCAAGAACCAATTAATATCCAAACTCTGTCTGAGGTTGAGTATGCGATCGCCGGTACACCAGCAGATTGTACTAGAATTGCCCTAACACACATCGACAATAATGTCAAATGGGTACTTTCAGGTATTAACTCAGGGGGTAACATGGGTGTAGATGTCTACATATCTGGTACAGTAGCAGCAGTAAGGGAAGCAGCATTTCACAGAATTCCAGGAATCGCCCTTTCTCAATATCGTCAAGGAAAAAAACCTGTGAATTGGGAAAGAGTAACTCGTTTAGCAGAAATAGTATTAGCAGATTTACTCAACCGCCCCCTTGAACCAGGAGCTTTTTGGAATGTAAACTTTCCTTATTTAGAACCCGAAGCACCAGATCCAAAAATGGTATTTTGCACACCATCAACCCAACCATTACCAGTAGCTTATCAAATGGAAGGAGAAGATTTTTATTATACCGGAAAATATGGAGAACGCGACCGCACTCCTGGTACGGATGTAGATGTTTGCTTTGCTGGTAATATTGCGATTACCAAGATTCAACTTTAATCAACTATTAAGCATTTATATTATGTCCGGTTGAATAGTTATAAATAACTAGAGAGAAGTCAGAAGTCAGTCCTCAGGAGTCAGTAGGGAAAAAGAAGGAAGGAGAAGAAATGAAGGGTAAATAAGAAAGAAGAAGAGGAGAAAATTTTTTCATCACTAATTATCCGGATATAATATTTATGGCTTGCTGATTAATTCTCAAAGGATTGATAGATAAAGGTAAGTGCCTTTTTAGAACAAAAAAAAGTGCAACAATATTTAAGCTGGAGCGACCAAAAAGTTAGCATTTTGAGCAGACAAGGGTAGAAAAATTCAAGGACAAAATATTCGACCACATCCTTTGTAATTTCCGTTTCTCCTGTCTCCTGTCTCCTGTCTCCTGACTCCTACCCTAACCCATAAGACTTCCATAAGCAAACCCTAGTTAGACTATATCTCCCAATTTTTGGAATAGGGAACAGTGGTGCGACCCAAGGGAGTAGGGGAGTAGGGGAGTAGGGGAGATGGAAGCATTTTTCTACCTTTTTGCGATTCTATTTTTGAATCTCCTGACTTCACCAGGACTTAGTTCTGACCGAAAAATCAGGAGGAAATGGAAACCACCAAAAAGAATTTAAGGCGTTGGTAAATTAGGGTATGATATCAGTCTTAATTACTTAGGAGTCAACCCACCCGCGCGCCCCTCCCAAGAGGGGGAAGACCGATTCAGGAGGGAAGAAAGAAAAAGAAATAAGGAATAGAAGGAGAAAGTTTTTTGTTTGCACTCTTATCCGAA
The DNA here is from genome assembly GCF_010672695.1 of Okeania sp. SIO1H4. Taxonomy (NCBI): domain Bacteria; kingdom Bacillati; phylum Cyanobacteriota; class Cyanophyceae; order Oscillatoriales; family Microcoleaceae; genus Okeania; species Okeania sp. SIO1H4. Next base: position 167,258 of record NZ_JAAHGB010000007.1, on the reverse strand, counting down.
CAATATATCATACCTCTTTTCACCAACACCGAATTTAATTTTGACTTTGCACAGACCTGATATCAGAAGGAGGAATTTGCTCAATATTAATCAAAGACTTAATGACCGACTTAACAATAGGAGCTGCCACCTTTCCCCCACTACCCTTAATAGGTTCATCAATAACCGCCAAAACCACATAACGGGGAGACTCCATTGGTAAAATACCAACAAAACTCGTAATCTTAGCCTTCTTAGAATAACCCCCAGTCTCAGAAGCTTTTTGAGCCGTACCAGTTTTACCCGCAATTCGATATCCACGAATTTTGGCTCTTTTACCAGTACCACTTTCAACCACCCTTTCCATCATTGCCAATACTTTTGTCGTAGTGTCAGAAGAAAACACCTGTCTAGGACTTGGCAAAGACAACTGCCAATATGGTTGTCCTTTACTATCAAACAAACCACGCATCACATGAGGCGTCACTAACTTACCCCCATTTGCTAAAGCTGCATTAAGCTGTGCTAGTTGTAGAGGAGTAAGAGAAAATCCCTGACCAAAAGCAGTAGTAGCAGCTTCCACTGGTACCATTAAAAACTGGTTGCGCTCCTTTAAAATACTCGGTGCTTCAAAGGGAAGGTCTGCACCAGTAGTATCTCCTAATCCCAAGCGTTTAAGGCCATCATAGAAAACAGCTCGAGGCATTTGTTCAACAATTTTCACCATACCTACATTACTGGAGTGTTGAATAATCTCAGTCACAGTGCGTGCCCCACCGCTACCATCAGAGTTAAATATAGGCCAATTTCCGATAACTATTCTACCTGTATCGTAAAATACACTATCTCCCTCAATTGCTCCTACTTCTAAAGCTAAGGCCACATTTACTGGTTTAAAAGTAGAACCTGGCTCATAAACATCTGTTACAGCCCAATTTTTGAATAGTGTTACGTCATAGTTATAGTATTGATTGGGGTCATAAGAAGGTTCTGATACTAGAGAGAGTATAGAACCATCATTAGCGTCCATCACTATGACAGTACCTCGTTTGGCCTCATACTCTTCTAATTGTTCTTTTAGGATAGTTCGTGTTGCTCGTTGCAAGCGAGAGTCAATAGTTAGATGCAAAGAAAGGTCATCTAATTGTAGAAAACCTGTTGTTAGTCTGTCTGGAACAAGAACACCTTTGATTAAGCGCCGGAATTGGATTTTTGGTACAGAGCGCTCTAAGAGATTTTGTTGGCTATATTCAATCCCAGCTTGACCTATACTTTCTCCATCTACATATCCTACTACTTCAGCAGCTAGTTCTTTTTGAGGATAAACACGTTGTGGATGTTGAATTAATTCTAAGCCATCAACAAATAAATTAGTAATTTTATCCGTAGTTTCTTGAGGTATGAAGTCGGCAACTTTTATACCTGTCTCTCTTTCATTGAACATTTGGAGTAGGTCATTTGAAGTTAGGGTTTTATCCAAATTTGCTCCTTCTAAAATAGTTGATAATTGATAAGCAACTTCTTGTTTTGAACGATTAAAAATTTTGGGGTGAGCATAGAGGGTATAGGCTATTTTATCAATTGCTAAAGTATTGCCATTTCTATCAACTATTGGGCGTCTGGGAACGAAAGGAATTGATTCTTTAGTTTGCTGGTGTTTTGCTTGTTCTTGTAATGCTTTACCTCGCAACACTTGTAAATAGAATAGGTTAATTATTAATCCTAATAAGCCAAGTATTAAAAGTACCCAGACCTGGTAAAGTCTAGATTTTTGACATTTTTCTGGTTTTTGGCGAGAGGGCATTGATAATAATTTTTGATGAGTATTTTTGACAGAATATGTTTCACTTTGAGACTTTTGATTTTTGAGTTTAGAACTAGATTGTTCTGTTTGTTTGTTTTTGAAATACTTACGACGAAGTTGAGTATTTGAAGTATAGTTATAACCAGACATTTGAGTTATTTATTAATAATAATTAATCAGGAAAGAAGAAGCATTAATTTGTGGTTAAATCTCTAATTTAATGTAAGCAACTTTAAGAAGTGGGAGATTTAAACCCTTGCCTTCTTTAATTTTCTTCCTTTGAGTTAAATATTAACTAATTTAGTTGTTTGCTTGTTTGTGAAGCCATCAATGGTCAAAAAAATCTACAGATAGAGCGAAGAAGACTTATCCGTGGAGAAGACAAATGCTTTCAGTCTTCCAAGAATATTGATTAATTAATGGGGTAAAAGTATGGGTTCCACGAAACTTTTGATTTTCAAGTAATATTATGTCCGGTAATACCAATTATTAATACTAATGATCTGTTTAATTAGACTCTCAAACAAATGTCTATCACTAATACTAATACTCCGAAATGATGGATGATGTACTCCTACTTAGGAATAGAGTTATTCTGTATTTTCCAGAGTGCTCTGTATTCAACGGCCATGATACAAGGAAGCATTTATCAGTAAGCAAAGTATTGTTTGATTAAGTGCTTGAAGAAGTAGTAAGTAGTTGATAGTTGGTAGAGCTGAGAATGGGGTCAATGGTAATTCTCACCTCATCAACCCTATTGAAACTGCAGGTGATGGTGGGTTATTAAACCAATAAGGGAAAAGATCGAGCTTAGGTTTAAATCCTCACTGTCTACACAGCTCATAGTTTCAGGCAAGATTCAAATCCCCAAAAAGCATTCCGTAAGAAATGCTATTTAATATCCCACTGGTGTTTTGAGCAGATATTTATGACCAGAAGTAGATTCTAGATAAGGTTTAGGAGCATTAGGAGCAGGACGTGGAGGTGCTGGGTCTAAAAATATCCGCTTTACAGAATTTTGTGAAACTAAACCATTATCAGAATTTGAAGCTTGTTCAGCTATTTGATTTTTCAATAACTCATTAGCCACACTTATCTGTTGTTCTTTTTGTCTAAGTTTTTGTAATTGTTGATATTCTGTCGTCCATTTCGACTGACCATAAATTGTCCAGCCATAAATTGCTACACTGGTACTTGCTAATAATACTGTGACCATGGATGAAGTTAGTTGTGTCGCCATCAAAGATTTTAACCAGAGTGGTTTGGACTTAGGTAAGGATATGACTTGAGCCAAATTCTGTTCTTGAATTATTTGTGAGTCCCTACTATTTTCTGAAGCATAGCTACTATGAGATAAATTTTCTTCATACGTTAGTTTTTGTCGGCGAGCTGATTTTTTTGAGACGACAGACAAATTTGTTTTTGGGGACTTATTGTTTGGGGCCAAAAATGTACTTCTAACTGCAACCATATAATTTACCTATACTGACATCTAATTTATAAGCATACAAAATATAACAGTATCTAATTTTGAGTATATGTTTTAATTTCCCATTCAAATTTTAATTTGAATTTTTATATCTATCAGCTTCTAAGTTATTTGATTGATAGTTTTAGTTGTATTTCCTACATTGACAATTGTTGTAAAAAATTACCTATTATATCAGATTACTTTAATTATATATGAAAAACTTTGAAGCTAAAACTTTTAAATAGCAATGTTAATATACCAGTTTAGTTCTTATTTAATCGATCGTAATTTATTTTGAATAGCTATACAACATTTAGTAGTACAAATTAATATTAATCTTAGTTAATATTTTCCCAATTGTAATTAAACTGCAAAGTATCTATGCTGATTTAGATACGATTTCCCATCAAGTTTAATTTTTTAATAGTCGATCGCATTTGTCATAAAATCCATTTAAATGTCCCAATAGTCACCGATTAAATAGACAAAAATTTAATTTAAAGGAAGAATAGATAAATAAAGACAAAACACATAGAGGTATATAGAAAATAGAATTATATAAGCTTCTTTTAGGGATAATTTTCTCTTTAATGTCGAGAGAATATCTGCACCATAAGGTACATTTTCCTGACACAAAGCTGACGCTTTTTCCTACAGAATGCTGCCTCTTAGATCAAATCTTACGCATTTTTGCTACACCTTATTGAGAACAGGGAGTAGCAGTGCGACCCCGCGACGACGACAGTCGCAAGTAGTCCAAACCCGACGTTCCCCTTCCGGGACCATAGGGAACAGTCTCCTCACCATGGGAATACCGACCAAGAGAGGGAAAGTGCACCAAGATAGGGAGTAAGTGAATAACGAATTTGTATTCATAATTTGTATACTTAACATTAATTGTGTAAAACAAAAAATCCTTTTATAACTATTGAGCGTGTCAGAAGCACTTGTCATGGTAAAAAGGTGAAAGTTGAATTATTGTTTAACCCTTAGACATTAGCTGTGTATGCCCAATATTTGGAGAATCTGTGCTAATCAAGCATCGACTAGCATATCTTTTCCCATTCTGGAGCCTTCCTAATTAATTGTTAACAAAATTATATTGACAAACATGACGATTTCTGCAGACCAAGTTAACCAAATAGTTTGGAACCATCACCATGACCCTTTTCAAGTCCTTGGTGTCCATCAGATAGAACAAGATGGCAAAACTGTGACAGTAATCCGAGCCTACCAACCAAGTGCTGAAGCTGTCTCGGTCATTTCACCGGTAGATCGGAAAGAATACCCAATGCAGTCAGTCCATAATCCACATTTCTTTGAATGTGTAATAGACGTTCCAGAACTGGCCAACTATCAACTCAAAATCAAAGAAGGAGAACACGAACGAGTCATCAACGACCCCTACGCCTTTCGTTCTCCAAAACTCACAGACTTTGACCTTCAACTATTTGGAGAAGGAAATCATCATCGTATCTACGAAAAATTAGGGGCACATCTCACAGAAATTAACGGAGTCAAAGGAGTCTATTTTGCTGTTTGGGCACCCAATGCTCGTAACGTTTCAATTTTAGGAAACTTCAACTATTGGGATGGTCGTAAACATCAAATGCGGAAAGGCCACACAGGTATCTGGGAATTATTCATTCCTGATATTGGCCCTGGAGAACATTATAAATATGAGGTTAAAAACTGGGAAGGACACATCTATGAAAAAAGTGACCCTTATGGATATCAACAGGAAGTAAGGCCCAAAACAGCTTCTATTGTTGTTGACCTAGACTCATATACTTGGAATGACCAAGAATGGATGGAAAAACGTCGCCACACTGACCCCCTCACCAAGCCTATTTCTGTCTATGAATGCCACCTGGGTTCTTGGATTCATGCCTCTGCTGCTGAACCTGCTAAACTGCCTGATGGGAAAACTGAGGCTGTAGTTCAAGTCTCGGAACTCAGACCTGATGCTCGTTTTCTTACCTACCGAGAATTAGCAGATCGTTTGGTTGCCTACGTCAAGGATTTAGGTTACACCCACATTGAAATGTTACCTGTTGCAGAACATCCTTTTGATGGTTCTTGGGGTTATCAGGTTACAGGATTTTTTGCCCCTACATCTCGCTACGGTAATGCTGAAGATTTCATGTACTTTGTGGACAAATGCCATGAAAATGGTATTGGCGTAATTGTAGACTGGGTACCGGGACATTTTCCAAAAGATGGACATGGTTTAGCGTTCTTTGATGGTACTCATCTCTATGAACATCCAGACCCCCGCAAAGGTGAACATAAGCAATGGGGTACTTTAGTATTTGACTATGGTCGTAATGAAGTCCGTAACTTTTTAGTTTCAAATGCCCTTTTCTGGTTTGAAAAGTATCATATTGATGGTTTTAGGGTAGATGCGGTTGCTTCTATGGTCTATCTCAACTATTTGAGACCCGACGGTGAATGGGTTGCGAATCAATATGGAGGCGTAGAATATATCGAAGCTGCTGATTTCCTCCGTCAGGTTAATCATTTGATTTTTGGTTACTATCCTGGTACTCTCTGCATTGCAGAAGAATCTACTGCCTGGCCAATGGTAACTTGGCCTACTTATGTTGGTGGTTTGGGCTTCAACCTCAAGTGGAACATGGGTTGGATGCACGATATGCTGGACTATTTTGAAATGGACCCTTGGTTCCGACAGTTCCACCAGAATAATGTTACTTTCAGTATTTGGTATCACCACAGTGAGAACTATATGTTAGCTCTGTCTCACGATGAGGTGGTACATTGCAAGAGTAATATGTTGGGTAAAATGCCAGGGGATGATTGGCAGAAGTTTGCTAATGTCCGGGCGTTGTTTGCATATATGTTTACTCACCCTGGTAAGAAAACTATGTTTATGGGGATGGAGTTTCCTCAGTGGGGTGAATGGGATGTTTGGGGCGATTTAGAATGGCATTTGCTCCAATTTGATGCTCACCAAGGAATGAAGCGATTTTTCCGGGATGTGAATCAGCTCTATCGTTCTGAACCTGCTTTGTATGAACAAGATTGTACTGAGGAAGGTTTCCAGTGGATAGATTGTAGTGATAATAATCATAGTGTGGTGTCGTTTATTCGTCGCGCTAAAGATGGGAAAGAGTTTGTGGTAGCGGTTTGTAATTTTACTCCTCAACCCCATAGTCATTATCGTATCGGTGTACCTGAACCAGGATTCTATACTGAAATATTTAATAGTGACGCTGGTAATTATGGTGGTAGTAACATGGGTAATTTAGGTGGTAAGTGGACTGATGAGTGGTACTTCCATAACCACCCACAGTCATTGGACTTATGTCTGCCTCCTTTGGGTGTTTTAGTCTTGAAGTTAGACCGGGAGAAAACGTTAGCAGTGATGGACCAGTCTCAGGAGACAGAAACTGAAACTGAAACTGTTTCTGAAAGTTAAATGACTGAGAGCTATTACTGAAGCTGAAACTATTTCTGAAGGTTAAATGACTGAGAGCTATTAAAGCAAAATTGAAAAGATGGCATTGCATAAATGCGGGATGATTTTAATAGTTTTGTAGTCTTGTAATCTTGTAGTCTTGTAATCTTGTGGAATGGGCATCTTGCCCGTTCCTCTCCCCTAACTGAAAATAATATAACAGAGGAGAATATGCTTGGTTTATCACCAGTATTTAAGTGTGAAAATTCTCATCCCAGAGGTGATATTGTTTTTGTTCATGGTTTGGCTGGCCACCCCTGGGGTACATGGCATCCTCAAAGCAAAAGAGATAATCAAGATTTGGACTTTTGGCCGTTTTGGTTGGGGGAGGAATTACAAGCAAATGTCTGGACTTTTGGATATGATACGCCTCGCTTTGGATATGTTGGTCAGGGAATGCCCCGTTTTGACCTAGCAAGTAATTTACTGGAATATCTTGACGTTAATGATATAGGCGATCGCCCCCTGATATTTGTGACTCACAGTATGGGTGGGTTGGTTGTTAAAGATTTAATTCGTACAGCTCAAAATTTTGATGCTAAAAAAGCTATTATCAAACAGACTCAAGGGATTGTATTTTTATCCACTCCCCATCAAGGCTCAAACTTGGCTAATTTAATTGATAATATTAATCTTTTAACGAGAGCGACGGTGAATGTTCAGGAATTAAAAGCGCATTCGCCTCAGTTACGGCAACTTAACGAATGGTATCGACAAAATGTTGATAATTTGGAAATTAAAACTCATGTCCTCTATGAAACTCAACCCATGAGTGGGGTTTTGGTTGTGGATGAGGATAGTGCTAACCCAGGAATTAAGGATGTTAAACCTATTGCTATTCCAGCAGACCACAATTCTATTGCTAAACCTGGAAAAAATGATTTGGTTTATCTTTCCGTAAAAAAGTTTGTGGAAAAATATTTGGTGCCTCCACTGATACGAGAAAAGTTAGAATCAATGTATTCCAGGCGCCACCCCTCCCCAGATACTATGTAGATCGCCCGGAATACAGCGACAATTTAAAGGCTAACCTACTGACAAATTCACCGGATACCCAAGCTATTGTGGTGACTGCTATCCACGGTTTGGGTGCTGTGGGTAAATCTACTTTGGCAACGGCTTTAGCTTATGATGAGGAGGTACAATCTCGTTTTGCTGATGGTATTCTCTGGGTAACTTTGGGTCAAGAGCCTAATATTTTGCCCATGCTGAGTGTTTGGGTGCAGGCGTTGGGTGACTATAATTTCAAACCTACAAGTGTGGAGGCGACTGCTAATCATTTGCGGACTTTACTTTTTGACAAAGCTGTGCTATTGGTGGTGGATGATGCTTGGAGTCCAGACCATGCCCAAATATTTAATTTGGGAGGTCCGCGCTGTCAGGTTTTGGTGACTACTAGGGAAAAAGCGATCGCTGATGTTTTAGATGCTGAAATTTACAATCTGGATGTGATGACTTTATCCCAGTCAATGCAACTTCTCAGTCAAAGGTTAGGGCGTGAAATTAGGGGAGAGGAAGCAAAACAGGCGGAGGCTTTGGTTAAGGAACTGGGATATTTGCCTTTAGCTTTGGAGTTGGCAGCGGCTCAAGTTGCAGATGGTATGTCTTGGGGAGAGCTGTTAGTTGATATTCAAGGGGAAATTGCTCGGTTAAAAACGTTGGATATACTAGGTCCAGAGGATGTTGTTGATGAGGCTAGTTTAAAAAAGTTGAGTTTGACTGCTTCCTTGAATTTGAGTATCAAGCAACTGAAACACAAAAGGCGGGAAGATTTTATTTGGTTGGGAATATTGCCGGATGATGTGAATATTACTCCAGGGATGGCGGCTGTCCTCTGGGGTATGAATGATGAGAGGGATGCGAGGGATAAGTTGAAGGATTTGCGGAGGAAGGCGTTGTTGTTGGATGGTGTGGCTTTGGCAGATGGTAAGCCTACTTATCGTTTACATGATTTGTTTCACGATCTGGCTCGGAATTTGTTGACTGCACCATTACATCCAACAGAAGAAGGTGATTTGCCGGGGTTGGGTATTCGTCTAGCTAAGGCTCACAAAATATTTTTGAAGAAATATAGGAAGTTAACGGATAATCATCTTTGGCATACTTTACCTAATGATGGTTATATTCATCAGCATCTAGTCTGGCATTTGGAAAAGGCAGGGAAGATAGAGGAGATTCATGGGTTATTGGCAGAGGAGTCGCAAAGTGGGGCTAATGGTTGGTATGAAACGTGCGAACGTTTAGGGCAAATGGGGATTTTTATTACTGATGTGGCTCGTGCTTGGGAGTTAGCGGAGATTGACTGGGATGAAGGTAGGTTGCCTCAAGTTGTTGGTTGGCAGTGTCGTTATGCTTTGATAACTGCTTCTATTAATAGTCTGGCAGCAAATTTACCAGGAAATTTGTTGGTGGCTTTGGTTAAACATAATTTCTGGACTCCAGAGCAAGGGTTAGCCTACGTATTACAAAAGCCTGAGCCAAGGGATAAAGGAGACTCTATCAAAAAATTAGTTGATTATTTGCCAGACAACTTAAAAAAACTAGCTCTTTCAGAAGCTCTGGCTACAACTCGACAGATTCAGAATGAGGTATATCGCGCCGAAGTTCTCTGTTCTTTAGTTGATAAATTACCGGAATTATTACCAGAAGCACTGGCTGCTGCTCAACAGATTCAGTCTGAGGGATATCGCGCCGAAGTTCTCAGTGCTTTAGCTGATAAATTACCGGAATTATTACCAGAGGCATTGGCTGCTGCTCAACAGATTCAGTCTGAGAGATATCGCGCCAGAGTTCTCAGTGCTTTAGCTGATAAATTGACACCAGAATTATTACCAGAAGCACTGGCTGCTGCTCAACAGATTCAGTCTGGATATCGCGCTGAAGTTCTCAGTGCTTTGGCTGATAAATTACCAGAAATATTACCAGAAGCACTGGCTACTGCTCGACAGATTTCAGATGAGATACCCCGCGCCGAAGTTCTTAGTGCTTTAGCTGATAAATTACCAGAAATATTACCAGAAGCACTGGCTGCAACTCGACAGATTTCAGATGAAATATCTCGCGCCGGAGTTCTCAATGCTTTGGCTGATAAATTGACACCAGAATTATTACCAGAAGCACTGGATATAACTCGACAGATTCGGGATGATAGATTTCACGTCTCAGCTCTCAGATCTTTGGCTAATAAATTGACACCAGAATTATTACCAGAAGCACTGGATATAACTCGAAAGATTGAGTATGAGGGAGATCGCGCCCAAGTTTTCAGAGCTTTGGTTGATAAATTTCCCGAATTATTACGAGAAGCTCTTGCTACTGCTCGACAGATTCGGGATAAGATATATCGCGCCGAAGTTCTCAGTGCTTTGGCTGATAAATTCCCAGAAATATTACCAGAAATATTACCAGAAGCTCTGGCTGTGGCTCGACAGATTCAGGATGAGAGATATCGTGCCGAAGTTCTCAGTGCTTTGTCTGATAAATTCCCAGAAATATTACCAGAAGCTCTGGCTGTGGCTCGAAAGATTGAGTATGAGAAATATCGTGTCAAAGTTATCGGTGTTTTGGCTGATAAATTGACACCAGAAATATTACCAGAAGCTCTGGCTGTGGCTCGAAAGATTGAGTATGAGAGATATCGCGCCGAAGTTCTCAGTGCTTTGGCTGATAAATTCCCAGAAATATTACCAGAAGCTCTCACTGCTGCTCAACAGATTCCGAATGAGGTACATCGTGCCGAAGTTCTCAGTGCTTTGGCTGATAAATTCCCAGAAATATTACCAGAAGCTCTGGCTGCGGCTCGACAGATTCAGTCTGAGGTACATCGTGCCAAATTTATCGGTGTTTTGGCTGGTAAATTCCCAGAATTATTACCAGAAGCTCTAACTGTGGCTCAACAGATTCAGGACGAGAAATGTCGCACCCAACTTCTCAGTGCTTTGGCTGATAAGTTGACGCCCGAATTATTACCAGAAGCTATGACTGCAGCTCAACAGATTCAGTCTGAGAAATATCGCGCCGAAGTTCTCAGTTCTTTAGCTGGTAAATTACCAGAATTATTACCAGAAATACTGGCTACTGCTAGAAAACTTCAGTCTGAGTATGATCGCGCCCCACTTCTCGTAGCTTTAGCTGGTAAATTGACGCCCGAATTATTACCAGAAGCACTCGCTGCTGCTCGACAAATTCACTTTGAGATATCTCGCGCCGAAGTTTTCAGAGCTTTGGCTGATAAATTTCCCGAATTATTACCAGAAGCACTCGCTGCCGTTCGACAAATTCAGTCTGAGGGATATCGCGCCCCAATGCTCAGTGCTTTAGGTGATAAATTCCCAGAAATATTGCCAGAAGCACTGGCTACTGCTCGACAGATTCAGGATGAGTACCATCGCCCCAAAGTTCTCAGTGCTTTGGCTAATAAACTCTCACAAATGCAAAAAACTCAACTTTATACCCTCTGGCAAAATACCCTTCACACCCTATCCCTTCGCACTCGCCCCGACTTACTCTCAGACATAACAGCATTAACTACCGTCATCTTTTCTTTAGGAGGTGAAGAAGCAATAAAAAATATAGTCATTGCTATTCAAGACGTTTCTCGGTGGTGGCGGTGATTTCAGTTATCAGTTATCAGTTATCAGCTATTAGTTTCTCCAACTAAAGCTAGAGAATTAAAATACTAAAGTTGATTATTTTATGTCATAATCATTTCTAGATTAATATTTGAACAAAAAATAAATTATACCTATGTATCAACTAACTATTAATATACCAGAATAAACAGCCTTAGCTTTAAAATTAACCCCTGAAAAACTTAGTCAAGAAATGAAACTAATTTCTGCGATTAAACTTTATGAATTAGGTCGTCTTTCTTCCGGTGCTGCTGCAAATTTAGCAGGTATTCCCAAAGTCTTATTTTTGACAAAATTAGCTGATTATGGTGTAGATACTTTTCAACTTACTGAAGGTGAATTAGCAGAGGAACTAAAACGTGCCTAATTCAGTTATCAGTTATCAGTTATCAGTTATCAGTTGTTAGTTGTCAGAAGGGAAAAGAGTTAGGTTGAATGGTTATAATTACCCTCGTAGTTAGGCTTTAGTCCACCAATTACCTTTGTTCATAACCTATCACTTTCTTAAAATGTTTGTTAACAGAATAGTATCGGTTTATTTGCGCTTATTTTTTCTAGGTTTTGCTGTTTGGATGCTAGCCTTCTATTTTTTGATTTCAAATCCTAATGTAGAGGTTAATGCCCAAGATTTACCTACTCTAAAAACTCACCTCTTACCACCAACTTTGGCACAATGGAAAGACACCAGTAATAGCGGTGATTATTTCGATCGCATTGAAGTTCAGGATGTAGGTTATTTAATTTGGTCGCAGTTTCCTATTAAAGTTTATGTCGAATCTTCTCAAAACAGTAAGAAATCAGAAAATAACCTATTTTCTAGCTCAGTTAAATCAACTCCTGACTCCTTGCAAAACATATCTCGCTCTCGTCAATGGGCTAATATTGTAATAGATGCTATCTGGGAATGGAATACTTATTTACCCTTGCAAATAGTAGATAACCCAGAAATTGCCGATATCAAAATTTTTAACAAACGACCTCCTTTAACCCCCGGAAATTTAAGAGCGCGTTCTGCGGAGACTCGCTATCAGCTACATGAAGATGAGAACGGAACTTTATCTCAGAGTTTTGTAATTTGGTTGAGTCCGATGCAAGTAGGTAAATATCTTCCTGCTGCTGTTCGTCACGAGTTTGGTCATGCTTTGGGGATTTGGGGTCATAGTTCTGAGAAAACTGATGTTATGTATTATTCTCAGGTGGCAGAACCTCCTCCTATTTCAGCTAGGGATATTAATACTTTGAAGCGGATTTATTTGCAAGCAACTAGATTGGGGGTTCAATAATTAATAATTAATAATTAATAATTAATAATTAACAATTACCTCTTCTTTTCAAGGAGAGGATTTACTAAAAGGAAATTTTTTTCTTCTCTTGGTCGATTGGATATGGCGAGGAAACCCGTTCTTGCAGACCCGCTCCGAATGGCGCCATCCCACCCTTCGGGAAGCTCCGCTAACGACTGCTTTTTTCTCCTTTAAAGCAGAGGCTTTTTACCTTAATTATTCGGTAAGTTTCCTTTGCAATCAGATTTGGAATAGGCACTTAGTTTATTGCATGAAAGTGGCGATATAGGTTCTGCTAGACTCTGCTAAGGTAGCAAAACCTCTAAGTTTTCTCCAATTTTATAGCAGTCTAAGGAAAGGTTAGGATATATCAAAAGATTAAAACTCAGACAACCAAAGATTTTTCCTTCTTCCTTCTTCCTTCTTCCTTCTTCCTTCTTCCTTCTTCCTTCTTCCTTCTTCCTTCTTCCTTCTTCCTTCTTCCTTCTTCCTTCTTCCTTCTTCCTTCTGCTATAAATTCAAAACTTTCCTCGACCGGAAAATACTACTATCAAAAATGTTACTAACTGTACTAAAACAATACTAGGACCAGAAGGTAAATTAAAACTACCAGATACTATCATTCCTAACACCCCACTCATGGCACCAATTGTCGCAGAAACTCCTAAAAATGGTACAAATTGATGACAAATCAACTTAGCTGTTGCTGCTGGAATTACCAAAAAAGCATCCACCAATAGAATACCAACTGCTCTCATAGTCAGAGCGATCGCCAAGGATAAAATAATTATAAATATGTATTTATATCTTTGTACTGGTATCCCCTGAATTTGTGCTAAATCCGAATTTAAAGTTAATAATATTTGTTGTTGTAAAGTCAATCCTAACCAACCCAATGTTACGACTAACAAAATAACTAAAAAAAGTAAATCTAGATTACTAATTGCTAAAATATCACCAAATAATATAGATAATAAATTTCCTCGATACCCAGGTATAAAATTAAACCCAATAGTACCCAATGCAACCGAACCCGCAATTACAATACTTAAAATTGTATCTCCACCTAAATTAGTTTTTTCAATTAAATAATTTATTCCTAATCCAAAGAATACCAAAAAAACAGTTAAAGCGATCGTAAGTGGTAACTGTAATAAAGCAGCTAATACTACAGCTAAAAAAGCCGTATGGCCCAAGACATTTCCAAATAAAGATAATTGGCGCAAAATCACGAAACCACCAATAATTCCTCCTAAAATTCCTAATAGAATACCCCCTATAATTGCTCGCTGCATAAATGGTAGACTAAATAAATTAATCCATTCTGAAAAATCCATATTTATTAAATACAAGTCAAGTAAATTTATTTATAGAGAAGCTAAGGTTAATAATTATAAATACACAACAAAATATATACAGCATATTCCAAATATATGAAGTACAGATATTAATAATTAAATGTGTGTAGTGCAGGCATCTTGCCAGCAATAAGAATTTTATTACTTCGGTTCCCCATTCCCTATTTCCTATTACCGAATAATTAATAATTAATAATTAAATAATTCTGGTTTAAAGCCTCCCCTTTTAAGGGGAAAATAAAGAAATAATATTTCCTTATTTTCAATCAAGGACTGTTTTAACCAGAGGTAATTATCAATTATCCATTATCAATTATCCATTATCAATTATCAATTATCAATTATTGAACTATTCCCTATTACGGAATAATTAAAGCTTAAAGCCTCTCCTTTAAAGGAGAAACAAGAAAAAATTTTCCTTTGAGTTAATCCTCTTCTTTTCAAGGATAGGTAATTATTAATTAGGGTTTGCTGAAAAAGTCTAATAGTTATGGCAGGGAACACTTAACTGGGAACAGGGAACAGTTTAGACTATCTGTAATGACCACATTTTCTGATAGTTAGTGTCAAAACTTTACTATTTTGAGACGACAACAGCCAAAAACTAGGTATTTTTTCCAGACCTAAAAAGGCTCAAACCTTTATTTGTTAATACTTTTATATTTAATCAGCAAGCCCTAATTATTAATTATTAATTATTAATTATTCATTATTCATTATTTAACTATTCCCTATTAATGCTGATGAACATATCTAGTTAAACTATCCCCATAAACTTTACTCAAGTTATTTTCATCCAAAGCAACACTAGGTTTACCCTGACAACATAAACGACGATTCATACAAATAACTTGGTCACAATAACGACTCACCATATCTAAATCATGGGAAACTTGCAGAATAGAAAAACCCTCTTCTCGATGTAAATTTGCCAGTAATTCAGCAAACTGTATTTCTCCAGTTGGGTCTATACCAGCCATAACTTCATCTAATATTAATAATTGTCTATTTTGCACCAAACAATATCCCAATAAAACCCGTTTTAACTCCCCACCACTTAAACTTCCTATTCGCTGTTTTGCCTGATTTTCTAACTTAACTTGTACCAAAGCTTTTTCTATTGCTATATGCTTTTCCCGCGACCTCATCAAACCTTGCTCAGGGTAACCTAAACTGATTAATTCAGCTACACTTAAAGGGAAACTCCGGTCAAAGGGTAACTTTTGAGGAATATAAGCAATTTTTTGCCAATGTTTTCCTAAATCTTTTATTTGTTTACCTAGAACTTCTATATAGCCTGATTCATAAGGAATTAAACCTAATATTGCCTCAATTAATGTACTTTTTCCTGCACCATTCGGACCAATAATTGCTGTATTACTACCAGGAAATATTTGAAATGACACAGATTCTACTGCTTGATATTTTCCTCTAATTACTGTTAGATTTTGTACTTCTACTACTGGCAGATTTTTGTCAATTTCTGCTAATCTCACTGGCAAATTTCCTCTAAAGTTTTTATATTATTTCTCATAGCAGTAAAATAATATTCTGGGTCTAACGAACCGCTGATTACTGGGTCTAATTTTTTGACTGGTAATCTAATATCTTTAGCAATTTGTTGCATCCGATTATCATTAAATCCAGTTTCAGCAAGTAAACCTTTAACTTGATATTCTTGGGCTGCTTTTATTACTCTTTGAACATCTCTAGGCGTGATATTATCTTCTGGCAATTCCACCACTGCCATTTGTTGTAAATTGTACCGTTGAGCTAAGTAAGGATAAGCATCGTGAAAAGCAATAAATTTACATCCTTGAAAGGGTGATAAACGACTTTGAAATTCTTGGTGAAGCTCCTGTAATTTACGAATATAAATATCAGCATTGGCTCTATAAGTAGCTTCATTATTAGAGTCAGCTTGAATTAAACCATCGCGAATATTCTTAACTTGTTGTTGCGCTAAAACAGGGTCTAACCAAACATGAGGGTTTCCTTCTTCATGGTGATGACCGTGGTGATGACCGTGGTGGTGGTCGTGGTCGTCGTGGTGGTCGTGGTCCTTATCTTCTTCTTCTAGGGGTTCTATATTTTGACTAGCATCAATTTCTTGAAGTTGAGAATTACCTGTAGCATCAACTAATTTCTCTAAAAATTCTTCCAACCCCAACCCATTTTTTACTAATACATCTGCCTCTGCAATACTTCGTGCATTCTCTGGCGTTGCCTGATAATCGTGGGGGTCTGCTCCCGCAGGAATTAATAGTTCTACTTTTGCACTTTCTCCGGTAACTCCTTTGGTAAACATATATATAGGTAAGAAAGTTGCTACTATTTTAGTTTCATTTTGATTTTGGGCCACACTACTAACACTTCCGAGAGAAACAGCCGTGGCCAGTGCTGCTGTTCCTAAGAATAAACAGTGAATTCGTCTAATTGTCTTGAGCATTAGTATACAGGTTATTTTTGGGAATGATTATCATTTTCAAATTTATCATACCACAATGGGTAGTATCAAATCCGGTAGCATTGGTGTAATTAGATAAAAAGGATGGGGAGGTGTGGGGAGTGTGGCAATGGCGTTCAGATGGAACATTATCATTTTCTTTGTGGGTTTAATACCCCACCGTCAACGGGGGTGTTCACGCATTACTTGGGGGAGCGAATCCCCATGTAATTTTCCTCCTGTCTCCTGTCTCCTGTCTCCTGTCTCCTTCTTCAATAAGGGAATTTGATATGATATAATGTTAACTGGTATATTTGGTATAAAAGTTAGCGTACATATCTACAGGAAATTTACAGCAGATTCCTCCCATAAGGAGTATAGAGATTAACAACTAAATTTTTGTAGTGCGGGCATCTTGCCCGCGATGGGTGTATTTCACGCTTAGTGGAATCCGCTATAAGTTTTGTCCAGGTTTTAAGCCTTTTCCCTTTTGACTTATAACTTAGGACTTCTGACTTCTAATACTATTTAACTTAAAAAATGTCACAAATAGTTGGTAAGTGATGAAGTCAAATAATAAGCTGAAATTACTGTAGAGTAGAGTTTTTAAGTAATTAAAATATCACTTTCAACTTCTGACTTCCTTTCTCTCCCCAAGTCTGCAATAGCCATTTGTGCCCTAGCACTAACCGCTAAAGTTGTATCTGTATCAACAATCTCCTCAAACCTGGCCAAAATATCCTCAAGCCATTTTGGATAAGTAACTTCTACAGTTTTGGCCAAACCATACAAACCAACTACAGCAGCATAACGCACTATCCATTCTTGGTCTTGGGATACTTGCAAAAGAGTCTTCATCGTAGATAGTTGAGAATCAAAAATCTGCGATTCTGGCAACTTTTTCCAATCAATAAAACCTAAGCCTTTTGCAGCACCACGTCTCACACTAAATGAAAAGTCATTTATTGCAGCGTCTAATAATAAATCTAACCCACGCGGATCGCCAATACCTGCTAATGCTCTAATTGCCCAAGCTCTAGCACCATAGTTATAACCGTCAAGTTTTTCTAGTAGTGGAAGTACTGCCCTTACCCCAAGTAAAACTAACCCATCAACTGCTGCCACTGCTGCGCCAGGATTGTTGTACCCTAAAACTTTAATTAATATCGGGATAGCATCTTCTATCTGAGCTGCTGCTAAATCTTTAACTGCATCAATTAAACCTTGAGAAGAATCTGCTTCTTCAACTGCTTGGATGATTTGATTATTGATTGTCGAGGGTTGGTTATTCATTCTTAGAGATTAGGGAAATAGGGAAGTAGGAGAATAGTAAAAATATGAATAGTATAAACTAATTAATATTGGCGTTGGTTAAAAGAGGTATTATATCTTGTCCGGATAAGAGTGCAAACAAAAAACTTTTTTCCTCTACTACTCTTTCTTCTTCTTTCCTGACTCCTGACTCCTGACTCCTGACTCCTAGATAATTAAGATTAATATCATACATTAATTCACCAACGCCTTAATATTTTATAAAAGTGAGTCCATTAGAGTCATTACCTTAATAGCCTCATCTGATAATAATAGTTGAGATTCTACCTTTGACTTTTGACTCTCTTGGTGCGCATTCCCTCTCTTGGTCAGCATTCCCTCTCTTGGTCGGCATTCCCTTGCGTCTGACGCCGACGCGGGTTCCGACCGCTTGCGACTGGCGTCGTCGCGGGGTCTGACCGCTTGCGTCTGACGCCGACCCGGGGTCGCACCGCTTTTAACTTTTGAATTTATTGTGAGGTGATGTTCCAAAAGTCCTTTGAGGGCAATTAATTTCATACTATTTTCGGCTAAGGTTTCTGATATTGCCTTAGCTGCAGGTAAATAGCCGATCGCTCCTAAATCCATCAGTGCAGAACGTCGTAATTGTAGATTATCACCATCTAATGCTTGAGTCAGATATTCTCCATAAACTGCTTCTCCGGTTAGTTGATATAGAGCGCGAGCAGCAGCATATTGCACTTTCTCTACAGGATGTTCGATAAAAGGTTTAATTAAAGGAATTGCTGATTGAGCTTGAAGTGTTCCTAAAGCTTCAATAATGTCTTCGTAGGGTTGAACAAGATGAGGCTTACCTGGAACTAATACTGCAGCTTCAACCCCTCCATCTAAAAGTTTAATTAATGCGGAAATGCAGCTAGGGTTTCCTAGCATTTCTAATGCTTCTGCTGCTGCTTCTCGCACATAGTAGTCTGAGCTTTCCAAACATTTAATCAAAGCTGGTACAGCTTTTTTGTCTTCTAACTTACCCAAAGCTCTAGCTGCATTGCGTCTGAGAGGATACCCACCGTCTTCTGTTCGGTCAGAGTCATCTTCTAGAGCTGCAATTAAGCCTTCTATAGCAGCAGGTATATTTACTCGGAATCTACCCAACCACCAAGCAGCATAATATCGTTTACCTAATTCTTCATGCCGGAGATTGGTGATCGCTTCTTCTACCGTTAGAGATTCCCCATTGTCGGATGTTTGTTCTGATAGTGAATCCCAATGCTGCTGTGCCATAACTTCATTTAATTCAACTCTGACAAAAAACGATGCCTGGAAAGATAAACAGATACTAACGACAGGCCAGCACCTGTATACCTCTCCAGGCTACGTTAAATATTAGCTTAGGGTAGTTAATTTAGTGAACATTAATTTCACATTCACCACCTAGTTACTATGAAAACTACTAGCTAAGAGCATTAATAGCATAGTCAAGATAGTTGTTAGCTTCAGTTGCAGGATCGCCAGTGATACCGTGGTTAGCCTTGATATACTTCAGCGCTTCGATGTACCAGCTAGGAGATAACTCGAAGGTTTTATTAATTTCATCAATTCCTGCAATGAGTATCTCATCCATAGGACCTGTACCACCTGCAATCAGACAGTATGTTACCATCCGGAGATAGTAGCCGATGTCACGAGCACACTTTGACTTTCCTGTAGGAGTCGAAGCATAGTTAGGTCCCTGGGTTGTAGTAGTATAAGGGAACTTGTTGTATACTGCTTGAGCAGCTCCATCAATCAAACTTTTGGATTTCTCAGTTAGCTTTTTAGCAGCTTCTAAACTTGCTGGAGCATATTTAAAACGACCAAGTGCTGAGAATAATTCTGTGCTAGTCAGAAAGCGACCTTGAGAATCTGCCGCTGTTACTGCTTCAGTAAGAGGAGTTTTCATTGTTGAGATACTTTCCTAAATCTTGTGAGTACAAATTTTGCTACAAATTTAAAGTCTTTAGAGATGCCTAGATGAAGCATCTTTAAAAAAAAGTTTTTTACAGTGTTATTAACTAACTGCTGCCGCAGCGCGGTCGAAGTAGCCACCAATCTCAGACATTAAAGAGGAGCAATCTCCAGGAGTAATGCCGTTAGGATCGTTAGCAATTGCAATAGCTGCTTCTTTCATTTTTTGAACACCTACTGCTACAGAAGCACCAGGAGTTCCTAGAGCTAAGTAGGTTTCACGCAATCCATTGAGACAACGGTCATCTAGCACACTTGCATCACCGGCAAAAGTAGCATAAGTTACATAACGTAGGATGATTTCCATGTCACGTAAACAAGCTGCCATACGACGACTTGTATAAGCATTTCCACCAGGAGCAATCAACTGAGGCTGATCTGCAAATAAAGAACGAGCTGCATTAGCGACTATAGTAGAAGCGTTACCAGTAATACGGTTAACTGCATCTATACGCTTGTTGCTCTCTGCAACCATTGCTGCCAGAGCGTCGATCTGGCTAGTAGAAACAAATTCACCCCTGGCATCTGCCTGGGAAACTACTTTTGTAAAAGCATCAAACATCGATTAATTCTCCTAATTTGATTTTTTTTTAGTTGCTTTTCGATGCTATGGGTATTTTTTGAGTTTTTTCAGGCTAGCTGCCCATGGCTGGAAAAGTAAAATTGGACTGTTTGAAAATCCTGAGAAAATCTTACACTGTTTATGAGAAGCTTTTCAAGCTTATCAATCAATGTTTTTGTTGATTTTCTCTTATCTTTATAACCCTTCAGATATTCTTTATACAATGCTGTTGTGTTTTTATTTATTACAAATTATTAACAAAATTTTCTACAGTACAGTATAGTAAAGTTAAACAGGATTCAAGGCCAACTGTCTTTCTAGGTCAAATAGAAAGCCATGAATATATTCTTCTGTCCATTCAGGGCCATAAAATCTAGTAAACATTCCTCTAGCTGGATCTTTTTCGGCTCGATATCTGAGATAACGCAGTTGTGCCTGCTTGATTTCTGCTAATTTCTCTACATCAGTAATAGGTTGTGCTTGCTTTACAAAAATTAAATAAGCTTGCAGGTAATCTTTGAAGGCTTCAAACACTCTTGTCTCGACTAATTCATTTTTTTGAGGACGAGTCCAAAGAAAAGCTGGAGAAAAGAAAGGGGTTGCTTCTTCAGGAAAATCTCCTCCCCAAGGCAAATGCTGCTGATGTGTTTGGAAGGTATCCCATATTGGCTGAGTATACTTTTCTTGATATTGAGGGTCATCCCGAAATAAGGGCTGCATATCTAAGGCAATGAGATGTCCCCCTGGCAAGGTAACTAGGTCTGCCCCAAAAAATGGCAAATCATAATTAAGGTGGGGAAATATTACAAAATTTAACACTTGGAGGGCACTGCCACCTTGAACATGAGCTGCTCTAATTTGTCGGAGCTTGGGACTACAGTGGGCGTAACTGGTTGTATCTACTTCTTGTTCTTTTTTGCCCTTGCCAGTTATAGCAACTTTATGTTCAAATCCAGAGGGTATAGGGTAAGGTTTTAGTTCTAGTTCTTGCTTGAGCTGAGTTAGAGCATAATCTAGAAAAGGTTGATACAAATTCACTATATTTTCAGTTGGTGTCATTACCTATGTATTTCAGCAATTTATCTACAAAAATTTAGCTCACACCCCCCTGGATGTGTTAGAAGGGTGCGAGTATCAATTTTTAACTGAATAGTTAACAAAATTATTGGAATTATCGGGTTGCATTGGGAACAGCTAATGGTACAGCATCTTCAAACAAGAATTCGTAGAGAAATTTTTCTGACCATTCATGGCCAAAATAACTGCTAAATAATCCTGACGCTGGGTCGCGGTCTGCACTATATTGATCGTAATCTTTTTGGGCTTTAATTATCTTCTGAATATCTTCTGTTCGATCAAGAATTTCTGCTTTATCTAACATTTCCCAATACAAGTTAATGTATTCTTGATAAGCTTCAAAAAATGTAGTTTTCACTGTCTCTGCATCTGTTTTAGCAAACAGTAAATACTTGGAAAAATATTGGTTGGCATCATAAAATTTCATTTCTAATTTTTGAGCCAAGTCATTATATTTTTCTCGCAACGGTCGCATTGGTTCTATATACTTTTCTAAATAAGATTCTTCTTGAAATAAAGGTTGAAAATCTAATACTATTAAGATTTTACTTTTACCAAAAGATAATAGGTCAATTCCTAAAAGTGGAATGTCATAGTAGTAACTAGGATAAATAACACTATTAAATACCTGCGCTGAAGCCCCTGCATCAATATAGGTATAACGTATTTTTCTTAGTTGAGGACACTCATAACACCAACTTTGGATAGTAGCTTGATTCTTGCCTCGATTACTAACATTTGCTTCTAAACCAGCAGGAATTGGTTTACTGCTTAAGTCAAATCTACTGAATAGCTCTTTTTCTAAGTATTCTAAGAATGGCTTGTACATTGATACTTATGGTCACATATTAAATCATCTTATCAGAGTAATTGATGGCGATCGCCTGAGTCTCATTTCTCATAAACAAAGCAATAATCCTTCATAAAGCCAAAAGGCAAAAATTAAATATCAAAAGTCTCAATTAACTAGACAAGGGAAAAATTTACTCCATATTTAGTGTTATGCGCCAGTAATACTAATTTGATCAATGTTTGCTACATTTTCGCATTGCGGGGGAGTAGGGGAGTGAGGGAGTAGGGGAGAGGTAAAAATAAGAATAATTAACAATAACTAGCTAATAATTATCAAAAAAAATATTCAGTCTTTGTTAATTACTTAATAATTGAAGTGTCACTTAAATATAGCATTCTTTTTTCAAATTGGTATTATACGATTTCTCAAAAAGAATGCTATGTATGATTGGGTGGGGAAGTGTGGGAGGTGGGGGAGGGGATAAAAGCAGGAAAAATCTATACTAACAGACTAATAATTGTCAAAAAAATACTTTTAATCTTAGTAAATATTTGACTGTTGAAGTCTGGCTGAAGTATAGCATTAATGCATGGGAATTGGTATATAGTAATTCCCATATTGGTGAGGTACAAAATTCCTTAGTTTTAGGGAGTAGGGAGTAGGGAGTAGTAATTCTGGTTCCCTAAGAATCAATAAATAAGAAAAACAACTGTACCTAATGACTTTCGTAAACGCTATAAAACGAAGGGATTAAACACATTTATTATGAATACTAAACAGTGAAAAGTTCTTGGAGTAACTATTGCTAGCTAAGGTTTTCAGCCCTCTAAAGATTAAAAACTATTTATTCATATCTATAAGTACTGTAAGCATTTTCAGGTAATACTTTAAAGTCTTCAAAATAAATCGTTTTTTGGCATAATTTTGTACTCTCCAGTTCCAAAATAAAACCTATTTAGGGCTTGCTGAAAAAGTCTTATGGATGAGGGTAGGAGACAGGAGACAGGAGACAGGAGAAATGGGAATAATGAGGAGATAGGAGTAAGAATTGTACCTTAATTTTTCTGCCCAACTATCTGCCTAAAATACGCTACTTTTTGAGCATGAAGAGCTGAAAACTAGGCACTTTTTAAAGGCCACAAGAAGGCTAAAACCTTATCTGTAAATACTTTTAGATTTAATCAGCAAACCCTATTTAATAGTAATTTTTAACCAAGTTATGATGGTACTTGTTGCCAAAGTAAACGATATAGTTGTATGGGTTTGTCCTTTCCTTTAACCATCACTGGTGGAATTTTTTCTAAGGGAAAATTATGTTCTTTAAGTTTTTCTTTTGTAGTTTGACTAATCATAATTTCGTCAGATTTTGCTTCACTACATATTCGGCTAGTAACATTAGTCGTATCGCCAATAGTCGCGTATTGAATTAATTTTTCTGAACCAATATTTCCAGCTGCTACTTTACCAGAATTAATTCCTATATGGATAGCAATTGGTTCTTGATGACGTTTTTCTCTCTGCTTATTAAAACTACGAACAGCCCACTGCATATCAATTGCTGCTTTTATAGCTTTTTCTACATCATTAGCAGTTTGATAAGGAGCACCCCAAATAGCAAATAAAGCATCTCCAATATATTTTTCTAAAGTTCCTTCATACCTAAAAACAATATCTTCTACCATGATTTTAAAATATTCATTCAACATAGATATTATTTGACGTGGCTCCATTGTTGAAGACATTTTTGTAAAGCCACTAATATCAGAAAATAAAGCAGTTACTTCTGTATCAATTATTTCTAATTTTTCTGTTTCTTTAAGTTTTCTAGCTACAGTTATGGGAAAGAAGCGCTCTAATTTATTTCGGATAATT
This sequence comes from Okeania sp. SIO1H4, assembly GCF_010672695.1. NCBI lineage: Bacteria > Bacillati > Cyanobacteriota > Cyanophyceae > Oscillatoriales > Microcoleaceae > Okeania > Okeania sp. SIO1H4. The sequence goes on along the minus strand of NZ_JAAHGB010000007.1, from coordinate 143,228 downwards.
GCTTCTACTTGTATCTTATTATAAAGTTGAGTATTCTCTATAGCGATCGCTGCTTGATTAGCTAAACCTGTCATAAATTCGACATCTTCATCAGAATAAACATTTGATAATGATAAATTATCGGCATATAATACTCCGATAATTTTATCTCTAGGTTTGAGGGGTATACAAACTGCTCCATGAATTGATTGAGAAACAATTGATTCTGGATTGTTGAAGCGCTGATCGAGACAAGCATTTGTGGTCAAAAAAGTTGTCCATTTTTCTAGAGCAAAATTAGTAATATTTTTGCTATAAAATCGACCTTCAGTCGTAATGCCTTCTTTTCCTTTTACTGCTTTTTGTTCAAGTTCTCCAGTTGTTTCATTCACTAAAAGAATGACGACTCGGTCTACTTTGATAATCTGAAATAGAAGTTCAAGAATTTTTTCTAGTAATATTTCCAGTTCAGTGGGAGAAGAAAGCTGTTTGCTTACTTCCAACAAAATTTTTAATTTGTCTACTGCTTGGAGATTACTATCTTTTTCCTTCAGTTTAAGCACTGATAATGAATCATCTTGTTGCTGGTCTAATAGTTCGTTCAACTCAGTTTGATTAGACTCTTGTGAGTATTGTTTAACAATATTTGTTCGACCTATATCTTGTGCTTGACTAGAATTAGTAACAAATTTAAAAATTGCATTTCCACAATGAATTAAATCTCCTTCTTTGAGTATGCAGCTATCAATTTTAATTCCATTAACAAAAGTACCATTACTACTATTTTGATCGACAATATTAACGCTATCTTGAGAAATTACAATTTGTGCATGATGACGGGAAACACTTGTTTCGTGAGTAATAGCAATAATATTATCTCTTTCTCTACCAATAGTAATTTCACCTGTGAGTAATTCATATACTTTTTCATTGCCAGTATCTGGAGCATAGATGAAATAAGGCATTTACTGTACCTCCTAAAAAGTATGATTAATTAGGGCTTGCTGATTAAATCTAAAAGTATTTACAGATAAAGGTTTTAGCCTTTTTGGGGGCTTTAAAAAGTGCCTGGTTTTCAGTTCTTCACGCTCAAAAAGTTAGTATTTTAGGCCAGAGTTGGGCATAAAAATCATTCTTAAAATTCTTACTCCTACCTCCTCGTTCATTCCCATTTCTCCTGTCTCCTGTCTTCCCCTCCTGGGAGGGGTTGGGGGTGGGTTGTCTCCTGTTTCCTACCCTCACTCATAAGACTTTTTCAGCAAACCTTAATTAAATATATAGCAGTCCTCGACACAGTTATGCAGAAAATATCTGGGAATTAGGGAATAGTTTAACTGGGGTAAGAGTTTCAAACTTTTTATTGATATTAAGTAAGTTTTACAAATCTTGTATATATAAGGACTCTAAATATTCTTTGAACAAATATTAATTTGAGAAAGTACATCTAAAACTTAGTCGAACTTTCCTCTATATACTTTGATTTTTTATAACCTATAGAGGATGTCTATAGTAAAATATAGATAAATAAGTAATATCATGTCTGCACTTTATCGTTTGTGTAAACCCAAGGGTAAATATCTACAGGAAATTTAAGTTTTTTTCAGACTTTTAAGCCTTTTTCTTTCTTTCTTCTTCCTTACCCGACAATACTGATGCTACTGAACTTGATATAAGTCAAATTAAATCTAAAATATTTGCGAGAAGGAATATGGAATAGAGTAAAAGGATTAAACAATTTTTTTTGACCTCATCTTAATTTCGATTTGAGCATAAAATTGGAATTAGGAACATAGAGAAAATACAGCGTACTTCCGTCAAATATGAAGGTCTATAATTGGTACAAATACATAACATATTTTCAATACCATCACTAAAACTTGATGCAGTTTTACCAAAATTAATTTGCCACTCAATATTATTTAATTAAAATATATATCTGAAAATTTTCAGATATGCAATTCAAAATATTTAGATTTCATATTACAAACCCCTATTCTATTCTCTATCCTCTATTTCCTTGTCTCATAAATAATATTAAATTAGTATCCTTTTATCTAGATAGGGTGTAGAGCAGATGGGGAGATAGGGAGAGTATTTAATGCAAATTACTAAAAATAATGTCATAGTTATTGAACACTTCAGTTATTAAGTAATAAGTCAGGATAAGTGATTTTTTGAGCAATTATTTGTATGAAGTAAAGATATCTTATTCGTTATTTACCTACTCCCTACTTCCAAGAATATGTAGCAAAAATACATTAACTAGTTGTCCGTTATAAACTACTAGCAGTCAGCGGGAATAGTTCACAGAAAAAAGACATCTAAAAGCTTGGGTTGAAACCCCAGACTTCTAGCTTATCGTTTAATTTCAGGGGGGATTGAAATCCCCTTCTTAAAAGCTGAATGCTAAACGCTCTCTCCCTGTTTGCGGAGCATTCCGGACCGAAGCGCTTTTTAAATTTGGTATAATTACACCCTATAAAGTATTTTTGATAACCGGATTTAGTATAATTTACGGAAATCGGATGAATATTAAAATCCTATTGAAAAAAAACCAGTATTTTAGCTTCTAACAAATACTGGTTTTTTTAATTTGATAATAATTTATTTTAAAATTGAGTAAGCATAGCAGTCGAAGCAAAGGTTAGGACAGATCAAAAGCTTAAAACTCAGACAACGCAAGATTTTTCCTTCTTCCTTCTACTATATGGCTAAACTTATTTCAGAAATGAACCTACTACACCATTCATATCACTATCTAAAGGATCACCCAAAGCAGTAAATTTCCACACTGTGTTATCTCGATAAATAGCTCCCATTAACATTGATATTTTGCCCTGATAAGTACCATTACCAGATAAAGTATATTTTGCTATTTCAATTCCTTTATGATCAACAGCTCTAACAAAAGCATTTTCTACCATCCCAAATTGTTGCTTCCTTTCTTTCGCTTGATAAATGCTTACCGCTAGGATGATTTTTTGGTATTTTTCAGGAATAGAATTAAGTTTCAAAATTATTTGTTCATCATCTCCATCTCCTTCTCCAGTCAGATTATCTCCTGAATGAATTACTGTCTTATCCTGAGATTCTAAATGACCATAATAAATTACATCTTCTTTGTAATTTTTGAGTTGATCATTTTCTTGTAATAAAATGGCATAACCATCAAGGTCAAAATCCGATCTATTACCAAATAAACCAGCTAAACCACTTGCAGATTTAGCAACATCCCATCCTAGACCCATTGTCAGTCGTGATAGATCGTATTCACTTTTATTAAGTACAATTTTTTGTCCTTTTTCGAGCTTAATAGTCATGTATTTAGTACCCTTTATAAAGTCTGAAAATTTTTCAATTTAGTTAATCTGGTTTTTGGGTTATAGCAATGAACCGTTAAAAGTCAGCTTTCTAATGTTTATTTTGCTATCTGGATTTGAGGATTTATTGTATCTCAAACACTATAATATAGTTAAATCAAATTGTTTAAGCTGCTACACAAAAACTACAATTATTGTTTAGATTATTCAATTCTAGATAGACTTCTTTATCATTACTGATTTTCAAGAACATTCTTCCGCGTACTGACTTAAAATCTGCCATTGCACAATCAGGAATGATGAAATCCGAAAGTAGATATTTTTGGATTATTCTTTCCTAAATATATGTACAGTTTAAAATCTATTATCATTCTTTAATGTGCAACCCCTAAACTTTAATTTTCCAAGTTTTGGGTTTTACCTATAGCAAAACCAAAATTGAAAGTACTATTTATAGTTATTAGTAAACATATTTCTCTACAAAAGTTTGTAAACCTGCGTTATATCCTGTTCCCACAGCTTGAAATCTCCATTCATCATTTTTTTTATAGAGACGACCAAATTCTATTGCAGTTTCTCTCGAAAATTCTTCTTCTAATTCATACTTAGTTATTTCTTCTTGAGTCTCCAAATTGTAAACTCTAATAAACGAATTTTTAACTTGCCCAAAGTTTTGTCTTCTTTTTTCTGCATCATGGATAGTCACAACAAAAAGTAGTTCTTGAATACTAGAATTAACATTAGTTAAATCTACTTCTATTGTTTCATCATCTCCTTCTCCTTCTCCAGTTCTATTATCCCCCCAATGCTTTACTGCACTATCTGGTGATTTTAAATTATTGTAGAAAATAAAGTATTCATCTTCAGGGATTTTACCATTATCTCCTAACATAAATACAGAAGCATCTAAGTCAAATTCTACACCTGTATCAGTAGGATTAACATCCCAACCTAAACCAATACCTACTTTTGCTAGACCTGGTGCATCTTTAGAAAGATTAATTCTGTGACCTTTGCTAAGTTTAACAGACATTTATTGCCCTCTTTTATGACTAAACAGTTTCAAAAATTTTTTAAGATGATAGTTGATATTTTTCAGTATCTGAATAATTTATGGATGTACAGTTGAGAAAACAAGATGAAAATTAGGAAGGCAGAATAAATCAATTTAAATCTTTGAATAAGACACCTTTTTTATGGCAGTTTATGTCTTATAGCCGTCAGGATGATCAAATAGTAAAATAGTAAAAAGATATTCTGACCTTGATTCATAAATTAATTTAGTTGCTCTAAACTCTGTGACAGAATGTCAAGATAGATCATTTATTTCTTCTCCCTGCTGACTCCTAGTATCTGTCTTTAATTTGATGATTTTTTGAGCTAACTTAGAGAAATATTTATTGATTTGCCTCTCAATTTTTTGAGCAGATTTTACCTACTTATATTGGAGCGGAATATTTTTTGACTCATACAGATTGGATCTTTGGGATTACATCAAAATTACTCTCTTATCCAAAATACTAATTCAACATTCATTTTGACTGAATAATTCAGTTTAAAAGCCTCTCCTTATAAAGGATAAAAAAAAGAAAAAATATTTTTAATCAATCCTTTTAATGTTAAGGAGAGGTAATTATTAATTGTTAAACAGTTTGTTACTTAATCAATTAAGTATATTTCTGTACAAAATTTTCTAAGCCAGAATTATAACCTTCTCCTACTGCTTGAAATTTCCATTCACCATTTTTTTTATACAATTTCCCAAACTCTATAGCTGTTTCCCTAGAAAAATCTTCTTCTAGTTCATACTTAGTTATCTCTTCTTGAGTTTCCCCATCATAAATTCTGATGTAAGAATTTCTCACTTGCCCAAAGTTTTGCCTTCTTTTGTCTGCTTCATATATAGTAACAACAAAAATAATTTCTTCAATTGTCGAATCAACCTTTGATAAATCTACAGTGACAGTCTCATCATCTCCCTCTCCTTTTCCTGTGCGACTATCTCCCATAGACTCTACTGAACCATCAGCAGATTTAAGATTATTATAGAAAACAAAATATTTCTCTTGAGGAATTTTGCCAGTTGCTCCTAACATAAACACAGAAACATCAAGGTCAAAATCTGAACCTGTATCTGAGACATTTACATCCCATCCTAAACCTGCAGCAGCTTTTTTCATTCCAGGTGCTTCTTTAGACAGACTAACTCTTTCACCTTTACTAAGATTAATACTCATAAATATTTCCTCGATTTATTTACTATTTTTAACTACAACTAGCACAACTATAGATTACGGAAAACGATTACAACCAAATTTTAATTAAGATTTATAATTATGACAAAAATATGATTCCAGCCAACTTTTACTATTTAGTAATGAGATGAAAACCTAAATAGTATCTACCAAAAAATTTCTCTGATTAGGATTGGGAACAGAGAAAAGTTTTATCGTAACCATTAAGCTATTAGCTGTCAGCTATTAGTAATAATATCCCAACCTTAAGGAGGGGGTTTAATGAATATAGACTTTAAAGCATATTTTTGTAGTTAAGATTTAATTTTGACTCAATTAATAAACCTTTTATCTAAAACTAAAGGCAATAGCTAATAGCTGACGGCTGAATGCTTAAGTTTTATCCTTAGTTTAAACCTATTACTAGACTGTTTAATCTTCAAAAATTGTATTGTTTTTGCTAGTATGAAATGCCTCAAGTTTCACTTAATCATATTCTTAAGATTGATCAATCATATTGAGACTAAAATATCTCAATTTTTTGAGCAAATCCTAAATAAACTATACTATTTTCAAGAAAGATTTCTACATTAATTTTTTTATATTAAAAGCCTACTATAAGCGGAAAAATTGGTTTGACCATCAAGGAAAATTTGGATTATTTATTGAACTAATGATAATTTATTTGCAAATATAATATAGATAGCTATCTTATTTTATAGCATTTCTCAAGTTACTAAGGTACAGTTGTTTTTCTTCTTTTCTATGTAAGTATTCAGTCGTCAGCATTCAGCTATCAGCTATTGCTTCTGAGCTTTATTAAACCCTATATTAAGGGGTATTATTAAGCCAGAATACGGTGATAATTAAATCTTACAAAAGCAGGTTCCTTTGAGGTTAAAGTCTATATTTATTTAGTAAGGATTCAGGTGAGAGTTTTATTGCGCTCGAACTGACAGCTAATAGCTGTTTGCGCAGCATTCCGTAGGAAATGCTTACTTTTCTATTCCCAGCGAAACCGAATTACTAATCCCTACTCCTTAAAACAAGCTAATTTTTTATCTAATCAGTAATTGTGAGAAATTATAGATTTTTAGGGAACAGAAAACAGGAAATAGGAAAGAAAAAAAACTGTATCCGATCAAAATAAAAAGCGCTACACACTAGAATTTTAAGGAATAGTCAAATTCTCACATATGATTCCTGATTGCTATATAAATTTTGTCATTCTTGTTAGAGATTAGGTATTTACAGTGTATTCCTTCTTTTCGCTGATAAATATTTTCCTGAACACTCCGGAAATCTCCCCTTAATTCCTACCTCCTAATTCCTTGATTGAATAATTTGTTTCTGATATTCATCTTCTGTCATTAAATCTGTGGTACTTTCCACACGATCTAAAAATACTAGACCTTCTAGATGATCGTATTCATGCTGAAAAATTCTAGCAACAAAATCTGTTAATTCTTGTCTTTGAAGTTTTCCCTCTCGATTAGTATATTCTACGTTTATTACTCTATATCTTGGTACTAAACCTCTAATTCCTGGCACACTTAAACAACCTTCCCACCCCTTGACTCTATCTTCTGAATGAGATATTAATCTAGGATTAATCATAGCTGTTGGCTCCATTTTGGGTGCATTTGGATATCTGAGATTGGGTCGAGATGCAACAATGAATAAGCGATCGCTAATTGAAACTTGTGGAGCAGCAATTCCCACACCATTTGTTTCGATTACTGTGGCAATTAAATTATCAATTATTTGCTGTAAATTTTTATCCCAAATATTATTAATAGGTTGAGCTTGACATCGCAATATTTCATTGCCTAACTGAGCTACTTGTAATACTTCCATAATTTTTTCCTCTACTAATTTTCATCAAAAAAAAGGGAATAAATATTTTTTATTGATTCCTCTACTCCCTACTTTGTCACAACTTACAGATTTGTGAGTATTTCAAACTACTTATCTAAGAGGTTATAGTTTGAAAATTTATTCAAGTCTATGTTTATTATATAAGCTTCTATAGGGTTTAAATCCTAAATAAATTCAAGGGCAACTTTTTCTGTTTGAGGTAAGTATTCAGCCGTCAGGTATTAAAAAGTTGGTAATGGTGCATTGTCATGATGATCTATTGTAATTATTTTGGTCAATGGGAAGGGAAATGGAAGCATCTTGCTCCCTTGCTAGGCGTCGTTCATCCACATTTACCATTACTATGTAGGACTACCAAAAAATTATCTTTGAAGGAAGAATCAGAGTTGAAAAATTGAGCAAAAATTAAAAGTTACTTTCAAAGCAAATTAGCTAATCTTCCTTATTAATTACTTGGTGCTTTTTTACCAACCGAAAAGCTTTTTGTGTAGTATTCCGCAGGAAAAGCTGACCAGCTAATACCTGAATGATTACTGTTTGAGCAATCACTCTAATTACTTAAAAGTCTCCGAAAATAATTTCCTTCGCTTCAGAAGAAGTCTCACAATTGGCAATAGTATTACCATACTAAAAGTAAGTATCCAAAGACTTTGAGAAATTTGATTCTGAAACAGAATTCCGATTTATACCAATTTGATCAACGTTTGTTACAAATAGTAGAAGTAAGAAAGAAGGAAGAAGCAAGAATGAAGAAGAAATAAATATTGAAAAAAAAGGAAAAACGATAGATATAACCATCTAAAATGAACTGGAGAAGCTGTTTTTAAACAGATATGATCGAGATGCACTTTTTATAGCATTCTTTTTTCAAACTGGTATTAGCGACCGCTAATAGCAAGTGCCCAACGCAAATTTTATTCCATTAATTCACCTAGGACAAAACTTAAGAGAAAAGGTGTCAAAGAATATTGTAATTTGCGCAAGAAATAACCAAAGACTCCGATGGCTAACATTAACAAAATAGACAGAATACTACCGTGGATAGAGAAAACCTCAATAAATGCCATTACTCCTAGTACCTGGAATAGCAGCCAATTAGGCAAGAGCAAAATACGAGCAAACAAACCTACCAAAGAAAGATTTAGGAACAACAACATTAAGTTCCCTATATACATTGAAGCAATTAGTCCTCCAGCAATTTCCGGCTGTTGGGTAAATAACATTAGGCTGAGCTGAATACTATAGAGTAATAATGCACCCAGTAAAATAGCAGTAGTACCACTACCTGGAATTCCTAAAGTCAGTATGGGGACAAAAGCTCCCCCTGCCGCTGCATTATTAGCTGCTTCTGGGGCAGCTAAACCCCAAAAATCTCCTTTACCAAAAGTTTGTTCCTTTCATTTCACAAAAATATTTCTGGTGTCAATTTTCTTTTGGGTGAGTAAAGATTACCAAATAATTAAGTAGAGCAAGCTAAAAAAAAGACATTGCATACTTAATCCAAAAACCCCTAAAGCCATTGAATATAAACTTTTGAGCTAATTTACAATTTGATACATAGCGCCCAAAATTTACCATGTTTTACTTAGTAGATGGATGAGAACTAGCAATTCCTAGAACGGGAGCAAAATGCTCCCACTGCCTTGCCCTATTACAAAAATAATTACAATGGACTACTAACATTAGACATCTAGGAAAATCAATCTCAAACCTTTGCAATTACTAGACTAAAATTTAGTTTCTGGAGATGTCTATTAAAATGTACCACTACCCCGCAACAAAGCCCAAATAACCTCTAAACTATCCTCTTAATCGAGATGGTAAGTTACCAGTACGCAACTGAAAACTTAAGTTCTGACCATTACGATTAACTTCCAAATCCAACAAACTACCCACAGTTTTATTCTGAACAATTTGTTGTACATTTTCAGATTCAGTAATAGTTTGATTGTCAATTCTTTGAATTATATCTCCTGGTTGTAAACCACTTCTATCCGCAGGAGATCCAGGCACAACTTGCATAATTAATACCCCTTGGTCGCTGAATAACCGAACATTTGTACTTAAGTTTCGGTTGAGTTCTTGCCTAAGTTCCGGTGTCAGAGTTTGCATCGCAATACCCAAATAAGCGTGTTCTGCTTTACCCCCCTTAATTAATTGTTGAGCAATTTGTTGAGCATTATTAATAGGAATTGCAAATCCTAAGCCTTGAGCACCATCAATAATAGCTGTATTAATGCCAACCACCTCACCATTTTGATTAAGTAGAGGGCCACCAGAATTACCAGGATTAATCGCAGCATCTGTCTGAATAAATCCTACTCGCTTATCTGGAACACCCACATCACTACTAGAACGACCCGTAGCACTAATAATACCAACTGTTACAGAATTATCTAGACCTAGAGGGTTGCCAATAGCGATCGCCCATTCTCCAGGTTGCAGGTTATTTGAATCTCCCACAGTTACGCTAGGAAGGTTATTAGCATCAATTTTAATCACAGCTACATCAGTTATAGAGTCTGTGCCCAAAACTCTACCTTGTAAGCGACGGCCATCTTTAAGGACAACTTCCACAGTCGTTGAACCTTCTACAACATGAGCATTAGTGAGGATATTACCATCAGAGCTAATGATAAAACCAGAGCCAGTACCTCGCTCAACTGGTCCAGAACGTGAGGGAGGTTCATAACCATAGAAATCTTCTGGTATTCCTCGACCAAACATATTAGGTCGTTGACTGAATGTTCGAGAAGCATTAATCCTAACTACTGCCGGACCAACTTTTTGGACTGCATCTACAATAAAGTTACCATTGGAAATAGGTGCTCTAACTGGTAACCAATTAGAGTTTTCTGAGTTAGGAATACCATAATTATTAGAAGATGATTGAACGATCTGTGTTGAATTTTCCGAAGAGCTAGTTGTCTGTGGGAATATAATACGTTGGCCCAACAATGCTCCTCCAGCTCCTGCCAGTATTAATAGATAGGTTAAAGGTTGTTGCCAAAATACTTTGTCTGTGGTTCTTTTCATTGTTATTTGTTTATGTTTGTAATTGGTTCGTCTGTTAAGAATGAATAATTAGGGTTTAGCTTCCTGATGAATAATTTTTCTTTAATTTTTACTACAATACCTCTGGGGTTTATTACTTATTTTTTACTGCTGAATGTTTACATGAGATAGCGATATGTTAAATTTAACACTGATCGAAAATGATGTCCGGTTATTTAGAGTTAGTGATTCCACACCTATACTTAAGTTTTTTATACCATTTTCATAAAATATTCCTACATAGACCGAAGAAGTAGTACCGGAGCAGCAGTGCGACCCCCTAAATTTCATTAGTTGATCTACTTGTGGAGACCTGAAGACCTCACTAACTCACCGTGTAGCACACCAAGAGAGGGAAAAATAAGTGTATAGAAAAAGATAAAAAAAGGGTGTTGCTGATTTTTGCTATGATCTTTCTTGAATAGCGATTTCGGTACGGAACGCGCACGGGAATCGCCTAACTATTAACTCAAAATAACTCAAAAGGATTTTAGACTTTGCCCAATTTAATTTTCATAGCTTGATTCAGCAACGCCTATGGAAAAATATAAGAAAAAGGTTAAATACTTACAATTACCTCTCTATTAACCTTTACTATATTTACTATCCCTAAAAAAAATATCCGGTTGTTTTTACAGAAATCAGTTTCATATCATTTCTGCATACACCTCTGATTTATTTAATGGCTGCTTATTAATAAAAAAAATGATGACAAGATATAAATCTAACGCTAAAAAAATTTTTATTCAAAATTACTTTTGTTATTGACTTCTGAATTATGAACAAGCTAAATGATGATCAAGTATTCCTATAGAAGCATTAATATTAGTCTATCTAACCCTTTTAATCTCAAGAGATAAAATGTCAAAATAACTACTTGTTTACCACTATAGAATTTCTATTAATTTAATTTTAAATCACCAATAAAAAACCCTTTTATCAATCTAAATATTTCGGGTTTCCACATATAAATAAAGTCTTTTTGGCAAAACACATGAGAAACCCGACAACTAAAATTTGACAGTATAGCTGAGGATAAACTAAGTCAATAATTTAGTGAATTAATCTTCAGCAAAAATGTAGCGATAGAGTTCATCTGCTCCTGGTTCTGGACTACCTGTAGCAAACTCAACTGCTTCAGCAATCAATTTTTCAATCTTTTGATCGATTGCTTCCAACTCTGCAACATCCGCCAAATTATTTTCTGTCAGATAAGCTGTAAATTTTTTGATAGGGTCACGAGAAAACCAATATTCTTTTTCTTCCTTATCCCTTAATTCATCAGGGTCAGCCAAAGAATGTCCTCGGAATCGATAAGTTAAAGCCTCAATTAAAGTAGGTCCTTCACCAGCACGAGCTCTCGCAACAGCCTCTTGAGCAGCAGAATGTACTGCCAATACATCCATACCATCAACCTCCACACCTACCATACCAAAGGCATGAGCTTTCTTATAAATCTCAGGTTCAGAAGTAGCCCGTTCGTGAGCCATACCAATTGCCCACTTATTATTCTCCACTACATAAATAATTGGTAGTTTCCACAACGTGGCCATATTAAGGCATTCAAAAAATTGGCCGTTATTACAAGCTCCATCTCCAAAGAAACAGGCTGTCACTTGGTCTGCAGCTTCATTCCCCATGCTTTCCCGACGATATTTACTCTGAAAAGCAGCCCCAGTTGCTACAGGAATACCTTCAGCAACAAAAGCATAACCTCCCAATAAATTATGTTCAGCCGAGAACATATGCATCGACCCACCACGACCTTTAGAACAACCTGTAGCTTTACCAAATAATTCAGCCATAACTTCCCGTGCTGGTACACCAGCGCTTAAGGCATGAACATGGTCTCTATAAGTACTGCAAACAAAATCTTCATCTTGGCGCATAGCTTTAATCACACCAGAAGAAACTGCTTCTTGTCCATTATAAAGATGAACAAAGCCAAACATTTTACCTCGATAATACATTTCAGCACACTTATCTTCAAACAAGCGCCCTAAAACCATATCTTCGTATAGTATTAATCCTTCTTCTTGAGAAATTTTTATACTATTGGTATCAAAAGTAGGTAATGTACGTTCTTGGATCATTTTATCTATCCTAAGTTAGTATTATTAGTAATAAATCTTATATTACAAGTTAAAGGTTTAGTAAAAGGCTCCAATGAATTTATATTTAGTAGTCTATAGGAGAATTGCGTATTACAGCAAACAAATATAACTAGCTTTTTACCGATAAAGTGCCATAAAGTTTGAAATACCCTTTGTTTTAGAGAAGAGATAAAAAATAATATGTTTGTCTTAACAATAGCGCTATATGATATGATTAAGAATTGATAAAACCTAAATATAGGGGTAGGATTTGGCTCCTTAAGTAATTAAGATGCTAGAATTAAAAATGAAGTAGTGAAGATACTATAAAAAACTCATGTATTCTAGCCGAATCCAAACTACGGGGCGCACTTAAACATTACAATCAAAACTTATGTGAGATTGTGGCTCTGGGGTCTAAGTTTTTGAACCTACATAATTATATAGTTTTTCTGTATTACAGATAAAGATGATCGGGAATTGTGAATATTTCTGTTTGAATATTTTCAAAATGGTTATTGTTCCAACTATTCCTCGTGCTTTAGCTAAGAGGTGGTCGAAAACATTGGTAAAGTGACAAAAATCTTTCTAAATTTAGTTAGCAATATCGGATATTATCGGCTAACATAATAAGCTAATTATAGTAAATTATATTAACTCGCCTTTGAGGAAGTGCACTGTGCGGATTCCATTAGATTATTACCGAATTTTGGGTTTACCAATTCAGGCTACTGTCGAACAGTTACGACAGGCACATCGTGATCGCACTCAGCAGTTTCCGAGAAGAGAGTATTCGGAGGCGACAATAGTTGCCCGCAAACAACTTGTAGACGAAGCTTATGCTATTCTGTCTGACCTAGAACAACGGCAAACGTACGATGGCAGTTTTCTGAGTAAAACCTACGGTCCGGAATTAGAACAAGTAAGTCCAAGTTCTGAGATAAATCTTGAAAAAGTACAACAAGAAGAAGAAAAAGAAACAAAACTTCAACAAACAGAAGAAATCCTTCCAAAAGTAGCTTCTAGGCGTTTAACAAGAGGTATCAGCTCTCACGGTAGCGAAACTCCAGTTACCCATGAGTTTGACCCTAACACTCCCAGTATAGAAATAGAAGATAGACAGTTTGTGGGTGCTCTCTTAATTTTACAGGAATTAGGAGAATATGAGTTGATCTTAAAGCTGACTCGTCCCTACCTAATCAATAATAGTATTGCTGTCAAAGATGGGCGTTTTGGAGATCCAGTATTAGTTCTACCAGATATTGCCCTAACGGTTGCTTTAGCAAATTTAGAATTAGGTAGAGAGCAATGGCAACAAGGACAATATGAAAGTGCGGCAACAGCTTTAGAAGCAGGGCAGGGATTATTGCTAAGAGAAAACCTATTTGTCCAAATTAGAGGAGAGATACAAGCTGACCTCTATAAGCTACGTCCTTATAGAATAATGGAATTAGTCGAACTACCAGAAGAAAAAGCATTAGACCGTCGCCGTGGGTTAGAAATTCTTCAAGATATGTTGAATGAAAGAGGAGGAATTGATGGTCAAGGTAATGATCAATCTGGATTAGGGGTTGAAGATTTTCTGAAGTTTGTTCAGCAGCTACGTCACTATTTAAGCATGGCAGAACAAAAGAAATTATTTGAGTCTGAAGCTCATCGTCCTTCTGCCGTTGGTACATATTTGGCAGTTTATACTTTTTTAGCTCAAGGGTTTGCCCAAAAACAACCAGCCTTAATTCGTAAGGCTAAGTTTATGCTGATGCAATTGGGTAGAAGTCAAGATGTCAATTTAGAGAAAGCTGTATGTTCATTACTTTTAGGACAAACTGAAGAGGCTAATAGATCGTTAGAACTAAGCCAGGAACACGAACCTTTATCCTTTATTAAAGAAAATTCTCAAGAATCTCCAGATTTACTACCAGGTTTGTGTCTCTATGCTGAACATTGGTTGACGGAGGAAGTCTTTCCACATTTCCGCGACTTATCTGACAAGTCAGCTTCTTTGAAAGACTATTTTGCCGATCAGCACGTTCAAGCTTATCTAGAAGCTTTGCCTGCCGAAGCAGAAGCAACTAATCAATGGGTAGTTGTTCAACCCCGTCGTGGTCATGATACAGAAGAGACATTCTATCAAAAAGAAACAGACCAATCTTCAGCCTTAGATTTGGAAAAAAAACGTATCTCTAGTGTGGGTAACGCTGCTACTGCCACTATGGCCTCAACTAGCACAGGAACTTCGAATCAACTAGAAGCTAGTTCTTATCAGTCACCTCAAGAAACATATAAATCATCTTCTATAGATATACAAAAACAAGGAAATTCCTTGAGCTATAGTCGCTATTCAGAGAGAGTTAGAGAAAAGAGTAGAAGTAGTTTACCTCAGTTAAATGAAAATATGTCAGTGGGTAGTAAAGAATTACCCCAATCGATGCTTGAGCAAAGTCCACGGAGAACATCAACCAGAAGAGAACCTGTTAAGATTGGTCGTTTAATATTAATAGCAGTTTTGGGATTATTAGCAATAGGATTGATTGGGTTTGTGGCAATTAAAACTATTAGTTGGTTAGCAAATGCTTTGGGTTTAGGTAGGGAAAAACCCATGGTACAATTGGATAGACCTCCATTGGAAATTCCAGAAATTAATCAGGACAGTCTCACAGCATCAGGTCCAATTACAGAAGAAATCGCACGCATAGCTATTCAAAGTTGGTTAGATACTAAGGCTACAGCTCTAGGTCCTAATCATCAAACTGAGCAATTACAAAATATTCTCGTAGATCCAGCACTGGAACGTTGGTTACCTACAGCTAATGCTCTCAAGCGAGAGAACTCTTATCGAAAGTATGAGCATAGTTTAGACATAAAAAGTTTAAATATGAGTAACACAAATGCCAATCAAGCTCAAGTGGATGCTCAAGTGAGAGAAAAGGTAGAGTTTTATGATAATGACAGATTAAGCAATTCTCAGAATGATAACTTGCTTGTTCGTTACGACTTGGTTCGTCAAGATGGAAAATGGAAAATTCGTAATTGGAATGTACTCCAATAACTTTTAAGTCTTAACTACTCCCCGGACTCAAGTCACGGAGATTCTAAGTAGATACTACGCAAAGGATAAATCCGTGTTGCTCCGTCTATTCGAGCTCTGACCAAAGATATATTCTTTGGGGAGAATTTCCGCGATGCCTCTACACAGTTGGCTTAAATCTAAACTTAGCTTTCTACTTACATTTGGTGATGATATTTGTAGCCCCATTAGACATTTCCAAAATAGAAAATAAGGTAAAATCATCAAAACCATTTATGTATGGGTTCACTAAAATGAATCCAAATGCTCGAATATATTTATAATCATCCACTCATAAACAAAAAGAATTATTGGTATTACAGCAGAACAGCTAATGAAATTAATAGAAAATGCCCAAATAATAGAATCAGAAAAAAAAGAGGTGATTCCCTACGGGATGCTACGCGATCGCCAAAACAGAAAAAAGATTAATTAAAGCAGTAGGAGTCAGAAAAAAGACCATTACCAGGGAAGAATAAATCATTTTAACGTGATTTTATTTACATCATGTACCAACTTTTCAAACACTAGGAATAAACTTTAAGATAAGTGAATAAGCGTGCTAATAATATTTTTTATGACTGGATAGATATCCTCAGAGAATTACTGCCAGCAAGTTGATTAGAGCAAGTCAAAAAAAAGTTTTAGGTATTGGAATGGGTCTAGGAAATATTAACAGAATTATAATTAATTGTAGACAGTACAGCAACATGGTAGAGAAAGACCAAATGAATATAAAAAACAAGAAAAATATTACTCAGGGAAAAAGAAAAATCATACTTTTAAAAATCAAATAATCACCACACCAAAAGGAAAAGAAATAGTAGATGTAATAGTAGGAGAAAAAGGTCTATTCATTAATGGATAATTGATAATGGATAATTGATAATTACAAGAAGGTTAAAACCCACATTGCGCACTTCAAAATGTAGTACAAAAATACCGTAAGAAAGCGATGTAGCTGCCATCACCATCCTCCGCCAACGCAATTAATTAAGTATTAATACTGAAAGTCAAGAAAAATTGGCGCGATTAGGATACATTAGAAAAAACAGTTGGCAAATAGCTAATAAAAATCCCTCGAAGCCAAAATTTTATGTAAAATTTGACTCTTGGAAAAAAAGACCTATCTATTAAAAATTTTAAAGTGCGAGAAAAACTAAATTTGCCCTTAAATAAGGAGATAATAATCCTGACAAGATTGGGGAAAAAACTTAAGTAAATGTAATCGTTCATTAGTTAAATTAGATATTTGTTTAACCTCCTGAAGATAGAAGACGTGAACCGATTGAAAACACTGAAATATCCATCGTAGAGTTGGTCTATCTGTGAGGCGACCTAACTGATTTTTAACTCCAGTTTTCATCCTTTTTAAAGTTTGGCGAAGTTCTCTTTGTCCCAAGGTATAAACTAATAAACACACTCTCCAAATTAATCCCAAAGCTTCAATGGGTTTTGGAGATTTAAGAAAGACACTATCAGTTAAAAACATCGGGTATGCATAGGAAACGAAAACCCCGTTATACTGACTGCTGATCTTTGTATTTAGAAAGCATTTCTTCCCCAGTTAATTCTTCGTAATTTAAAACATTAGTTGCCAAAATAAATCCTCCGGCACTTCGTTTTTCAAGACTTACTTTTTCTGCACAAATAGCTACTGTAGCTTCTACTTTATAGGTAAGCATTTCCTGCGGACTGCTGCGCAAACAGCTATTAGCGGTCAGCTATCAGCTTTTTAATAGATATCTCCTCCATTCATAGGGAGTAGGTATGGAGGGGGAAAGAATTGATAATTGCTGTGATTCGATTAATTGGATTTTTGATTATTGGAGATGTCTAATGAATAAAGCAAGCATTCATTTAATTTCTACTACATTCTCCACCACATATTCGTACTCTGAAGCTTTGATAAAATTGCTTTTTTATGCTTTAAAAGTAATCAAGCTGATAGTTGATAGCTGACTGCTGTTTGCGCAGCATTCCGCAGGAAATGCTTACCTTTATAGTCCTGGGAATTAGGAGTTTTAGACTTGTTAACCTTGATGATTTTCAAGTCGGTAAGTTCATGGTATTTAGACACCTTTAAAAGGCGTTAGGCTGCTTTTTTTGCATCCGCAACACAGCCAAATTCCTGAGATTTTAATTCTCGGAGTTTTTTTTGAGAAGCTTCCCCATCATGGGTGAATTCTTTTCTCTAGATTTTTTAAATCTGACTCTCTTCTTTTTTGACTTTCAACTAATAACCATCTTTGTTCTACTGCTGCATAATTTTTTTTTATTTCAACATAATTATATCCCGGTATTTTACTCATAATTAAATCGTTGCTTTCCACAGACTTAACTAAAACAGTAGCTGCTTTTACTGTTAATGGTACTCGAGGAGACCACTTCAATTTATTGACTATTTGTAGATTTTCTTGGGTGTAAAAGGAGCTATATGCTACCATTAAGCTGTCAAATTGCAGTTGTTTTTTAAGCTCTATCATCGCCCCACCAAATTGCTTTTGATCTGATTCATTGCCGTCACAAATATTCATCCATAAAGGCACATCTCCATCATTCGTACAGATTAATTCCATCAGAAATTGTTTTAAATCTGGCCGATGGTAAGAGTGAATACCCATAAGTAATTTTTATGGTTTGATGTTCTCCTGAATTGTTATATTCGACCCGATGATGAAAACTGCTTGAGTCTAAGTGAACTGTTTCTAGATTTAATTGATATTTTTTAATAATTTCTAGTACGATAAAAACAAATATTTGATTTAACCCAATCTCATGGATTTTGTCTAAAACTCAACAATAATTTGTCGTCATTCAAATACTCTACTTTTACTTCAATTCCAGCGTAAATGTTCCACCGCCTTTCCTTCAAAGAAATCCTTGAATATATATAGGGGGGACGATACTAATCCCATACCATTTAAAATCATGGCTTTTACTACATTAAGATGCACTGATTTTCTCCGTCTTTTTCTCTTCTATTAATTCATTAATTTTATCAACTATTCCTATTTCATCAATTATTCCAGCTACTAGCCCCAAGTGGTCTAAATTTTTGATTTCCACGCTCCATTTTTCTTGTTTTTACCTTTTCCAACTTTCGGAGTAATTTTTACATAAAAACTCTCATGCATTGTTCTTGATGTACCTCAGTATTTTTACTAAAAATATTTTTCAATTTTCTGGTGATGCCAGTATTAATACTTAATTAATTGCGTTGGCGGAGCAAGTGCGGCAGCTACATCGCTTTCTTACGGTATTTTTGTACTACATTTTGAAGTGCGGAATCTGGGTTAAAACCGTTACGGAATTGAATATAAGGAAGATTGTCTTTTTTTCCCCCTTAAAAGAGTCGGCTTCAAGGCGCGAATTATTTAATTATTAATTATTAATGATTCGGTAAGTGATGTAAATATATTAAGAGAACAACAGCATAATTTTGATAAAAAACAAAAATATCAAGGAGATAAAGCTGATGAAGGAGTAGAGAGAACAACTACACCAAAAAAGAAGCCAATAAAAAAAGAAATGTCACCATAAATCAAAGAAGAAAATCAATAAAAAGCCAAAAATAGAAGATTTGTAGACCATGTAATAAGATTAATTAAAATATTTGGAGTTCCTAGAGAAAGATTGAGATTAAAAGATAATAATTATCAAAAAGTAATCTTGAAAATATGTGGTATTATCCGATTAATAATAGGTTCATTTATATTAGTAAAAATCATAAAAAATTGAGATAAAAATAAGAAATCAAAGTGCAATTATTTAGATTAGTAACACAAAGTATTTCTGATAACCATAAAACCGTACAAGTTAACTATTTTAATGAGTAGCGGTCGCCTCCGGTTAAGCCTACGCTATCGCTCCACTAAAGATAGTTAAGATAGGCGTTTGAGTATTTTTGGAGATGTCTATTACAGTCTGCATTCACAAAACAATTATTACCACTCCTATACAAACGACGCTTTATTCTTTTTCCTGATGGTTTCCAATCATTGGGTTTTTCAGCATAATTAGATAGACAGTCACCATCTAAAAATGAAGCCATACTTGTATAACTCTCTTAGTGTTTCTATAAATATTATTCCATATCCATAGCACAACTGAGCTATTCTTTCTTGACAAGGCAATAAGCTGATAACTGACATCTAAATACCTACATTACATCGGCATTAATTAGGGAACAGCTTTACCTCCTACAAGGCAATAAGCTGATAGCTGACAGCTAAATATTTAGGGCTTGCTGATTAAATATTAAAGCATTAACTGATATTGTTTTTAGCATTTTTTGTTCTAAAAAAGTACCAGCTTTTCGGTGGATACCAACTGCATAAAGCTAGTATTTTGGGATGATTATGGCAGAACAATCTTGCTTGGGAAAATTCTTACTCCTACCTCCTCGCTCATTCCCTGTTCCTCCAGTATAGCTGTCTCCAGTATAGCTGTCTCCTACCCCTACTACTCATACTTTTTGCTGCAAACCCTATTTACATTACATCGGCATTGCTGAGGGACGAATGGAAATATAAGTGGGGTGGGTATCCTGCCAAGGAGTGAAAATATAGCAATGTGCGCTGGCATATTTACACATTATTTTTTGTAAACCTTTTCCAGGCTGTACTGTGAGCTGAACATTGTAAATACCTGAGCGCTCATTGCCATATCAGGAACGGTTCAACAATTAATAAATAATAATTAATAATTAGGGATTACCGATCTAATATCAAAGTACTGAAATATAAAAGTTTTAGCCTTTTTTGAGCGAAAAAAAGTGCCTACTTTTGAGCTGGAGTTACCAAAAATTTGGCGTTGCTTAAATGTAATGATAATTAGACATCTCCACCACGCATAAGGAGTAGGCAGTAGGCAGCTTTGCTGTAGGGGTAAAAAATTGATAATTTCTTTGGGATATAGATATTGATTTTTTATTCTTGGAGATGTCTATTAGCTGAAGGTAAAATTGAAAAACTTATGTTTTGCGTTGATACTTAATCTAAAAATCATTACCACTCAGCAACGCCAAAAATTTAACACAAAAGACAGACAAGCACAGAACAGATACAGATACAATTATTCCTCCCAAATTTCCCACTCTCCCCACACTCTGCTTTTGTAAATATCAGGAACGGGAACGGGCAAGATACCCATTCCACTTCCACAAAACTATTAATATCATGTGCGGATAATTAGTGATAAAAAACTTTCTCCTTCTTCTCCTGTTGTTCTTCTTCCTTCTTCTGTCTTCCCTCCTGAGGACTGAGAACTGAGGACTGAGGACTGACTCCTCCGTCGTTATTTATTTATAACTGTTCAACCGGACATCATATAAAATCCCAAGCACATTTATGCAACGCCTACATTAAATCTATGGATTGCTTCAAACTTCTGCCACTTTTAATCAGAATATTTATTAGTAATTTTTAGTATAATTATAAGATATATTTATTAATTGATAATATTATGATTTATTATAACATCAGTAATGTTAAGAAACCGTAACATTAGAACTCCAGAATTGCCTATAAACCCGTATGTATACTCATAATCTTTAAGTAAGCACTCTTGACCAAATCTAAAATATTCTGCAAGATATACATTTAAAGGCGATCCCGGCGATCCCAAAAAAATGCTGTTCTGATCGTTTCTATATATCTCGAAACTCTTAAGAGCCTTCAAGTATTTGTTGGATCGGGAAAAAGAGTCCTTCAAAAAAACAAGAAAATTAGATGTAATTTCCTGTTAAGTTTTGGGAAATGAAATACTAAACACTGTCAAAAAAAAGGAGAACATACAGAATGGTTCAAGAACGTCCACCCTTAGAAGAGATGACTTTGAGACAACTACGCAAAGTCGCTAGTGAGCTAGGTATATCTCGTTACAGCAGAATGCGTAAAGCACAACTACTGGCATCAGTGATGGAAGCTCAAGGTATTAGCCATACCTCATCCGCTCCACCTTCAGCATTAGAAACACAAGAAGAGGTGGAAGCAAAAAAATTTGAGTTAGGGCAAGAAAACAAAAATGATGATTTTCTTTCATCCATTGATGAAGGTTTAACAGATTTACCCAATGGGTATACTAAAAGCCGAATAGTTTTAATGCCACGAGATCCAGAGTGGGCCTACGCCTATTGGGATATTCCTAATGGACAGAAAGAAAAGTTACGTCGTCAGGGGGGACAGCAGTTAGCGCTGCGTATCTATGATGTAACTGACATCAAATTAAGCTACCAAAGTCCCCACAGCATTCAGGAATATCCTTGTGATGAATTAGCTCGTGAATGGTACATACCAATTCCAGTAAGCGATCGCGACTATGTTGTGGAAATAGGGTATCGATGTGCTGATGGTCGGTGGTTAGTTTTAGCTAGTTCTGAGCGAGTGCATATTCCACCAGTTTATCCCTCAGATTGGATTGATGACCAATTCATTACAGTAAGTTGGGATGAAGATTTACGTGGGAAAACCTTTATGGAACTGGTTCCTGCTAGTCGCAAAATTACTTTTCACGATCGTCCCGATGATATTTATGAAGAGATGTTCGGCATAGCTGAAGTCGAGAATCAAAGGATTGCTGGTTCTATGTTTGGCTCTATTCAAATGGTTCCTGGTTCAGGCCAAATGATTGAAGAAGGAGTCAGTTCCTATACTATGGCATCAGGTGTAGGGATGTGGTCATCTGGTGGCAATATCTCTGGAGCTACTCAAACCATGTCTGGTGTAGGTTTAACTGCTTCGGGGGTAGGTCAAACCATGTCTGGTGTAGGTTTAACTGCTTCGGGGGTAGGTCAAACTATGTCTGGTGTGGGTTTAACTGCTTCGGGGGTAGGTCAAACTATGTCTGGTGTGAGTTTAACTGCTTCGGGGGTAGGTCAAACTATGTCTGGTGTGGGCATCAATATGTCTGGTGTAGGTTTAACAACTTCAGGAGTAGGTTTAACTGCTTCGGGGGTAGGTCAAACCATGTCTGGTGTCGGTTTAACTGCTTCGGGCATGGGCATGAATATGTCTGGTGTAGGTCAAACCATGTCTGGTGTTGGTCTAACTGCTTCGGGCATGGGCATGAATATGTCTGGTGTAGGTCAAACCATGTCTGGTGTTGGTCTAACTGCTTCGGGGGTAGGTCAAACCATGTCTGGTGTTGGTCTAACTGCTTCGGGCATGGGCATGAATATGTCTGGTGTCGGTTTAACTGCTTCGGGGGTAGGTCAAACCATGTCTGGTGTCGGTTTAACTGCTTCTGGCATGGGGATGAATATGTCTGGTGTAGGTTTAACCGCTTCTGGCATGGCCATAAATATGTCTGGTGTAGGTCAAACCATGTCAGGGGTAGGTTTAACTGCTTCCGGGTTAGGTCAAACTATGTCTGGTGTCGGTTTAACTGCTTCGGGGGTAGGTCAAACTATGTCCGGTGTCGGTTTAACTGCTTCCGGTATGGGCATGAATATGTCAGGGTTAGGTCAAACTATGTCTGGTGTCGGTTTAACTGCTTCGGGGGTAGGTCAAACTATGTCCGGTGTCGGTTTAACTGCTTCCGGTATGGGCATGAATATGTCAGGGTTAGGTCAAACTATGTCTGGTGTCGGTTTAACTGCTTCGGGGGTAGGTCAAACTATGTCCGGTGTCGGTTTAACTGCTTCCGGTATGGGCATGAATATGTCAGGTCTAGGTCAAACTATGTCTGGTGTCGGTTTAACTGCTTCGGGGGTAGGTCAAACTATGTCCGGTGTCGGTTTAACTGCTTCCGGTATGGGCATGAATATGTCAGGTCTAGGTTTAACAACTTCAGGGGTAGGCTTAACTGCTTCTGGTATGGGCATGAATATGTCAGGGTTAGGTCAAACTATGTCTGGTGTAGGTTTAACTGCTTCCGGTATGGGCATGAATATGTCAGGGTTAGGTTTAACAACTTCAGGGGTAGGCTTAACTGCTTCCGGTATGGGCATGAATATGTCGGGGTTAGGTAAAACTATGTCTGGTGTAGGTTTAACTGCTTCGGGCATGGGTTTAACTGCTTCAGGGGTAGGTTTAACTGCTTCGGGCATGGGTATGAGTATGTCAGGTCTAGGTTTAACTGCTTCAGGGGTAGGTTTAACTGCTTCGGGCATGGGTATGAGTATGTCAGGGGTAGGTTTAACTGCTTCTGGTATGGGCATGAATATGTCAGGGGTAGGTTTAACTGCTTCTGGTATGGGCATGAATATGTCAGGGGTAGGTTTAACTGCTTCTGGTATGGGCATGAATATGTCAGGGGTAGGTTTAACTGCTTCGGGCATGGGTATGAATATGTCAGGGGTAGGTTTAACTGCTTCGGGCATGGGTATGAGTATGTCAGGGGTAGGTTTAACTGCTTCTGGTATGGGCATGAATATGTCAGGGGTAGGTTTAACTGCTTCTGGTATGGGCATGAATATGTCAGGGGTAGGTTTAACTGCTTCTGGTATGGGCATGAATATGTCTGGTGTTGCTGCTTCTATGCCACCAGTTCGTCCCCGCAAGTTCTGGTTAGTTGCTGATGCCGAACTTATTATTCACGGTGCAACGGAACCAGATGCTACTGTCACTATTGGTGGACGACCTATTAAACTCAATTCTGATGGTACTTTCCGTTTCCAGATGGCCTTCCCTGATGGTTTAATTGATTATCCTATCATGGCAGTGGCAGTGGATGGCGAACAAAACCGTTCTATACACATGAAGTTCGCTCGTGAAACCCCCGAACGTCGCACTAATACAAAGCAAGAAGCTGTTTTGGAATGGGTAAGATGAAAAATCAGCAGTTTAACTATTGATAGCTAAGGTATAAGTAGCGATCGCTCATTTATACCTTGCTAAAAAAGTGTTTGTAAAGTTTTGTAAGGTAAAGCGATCGCCCTTATAACTGGTTAGTGCAGAGCGCAAAGTGTGGGATAGGTATCAGCTCATTCCACTTCCAAGGAGCGATACTGCTGACGGTATCCTCCGCGAATCCTAACCCAGCTCTTTGGGCAGCAGTATTGTGATTGGGACTATGAACCCAAATCCAATTAAAGTAGGCGATACGCCTGATGCCACGCTCCGCAAACGCCAACCTAACTGTGATCTTTATCTGTTCCCAGACCTGACCAAATTTATTCTGGGGTGCGATGTCACCGACCTATCTGCTGTCTGACAATCCCATTAGTTCCCTCTAATTGTTGAGTCTGGCTCAGGGGGTGACAAGCACCTCAAACCTATTGTGGGGCAATAGTTTCAATGATTATACCTCTGTATAAAATCTGGATTTTTCCTCAATAATAATGATCATCATTTTTAGAGAAGGGGTTGGCACGTGAAGCCTACCAATCCCTTCTCCCCCAATTCAAGTTGATTTTTATCTCAATTGTTGATGGTAGTCATCACTCACATTTTATGGTAGAAAAAGTCGATCCACTTACATAAATAGACCAACCAAATGCAATTTTCATTATTGTATGAGTCATATTTTCAACAATCCTGGAGTGATACTCAAGTCCAAACTTTAAAAATTTTAGTTTGGTGATTAACGGTACAGAAAACTGTCAAAATATAAAGGCATTTCTGGTTGTTTTCCTTTACCAATCACATATGAAAGTAGTCGAAAACATATACAAAGATTTTTAACATTATTTTCTTTGAGCCTTCCATTGTTTTGGTTTCCAATGATCATGATGATTATGAGTCGAGAATTTGTTGATGGTAGTCAATTAATTTTAACTATAGATAGAAGACAATGGAAAAATCATCATATCTTCGTGATAGCCACTATCTACAAAAAAAGAGCATTACCTATTTACTTGCAAGTTTTGCTCCAAAAAGGCTCTACTAATTTAGCGGAGCAAAAGGCACTTATTAAATCAGTTTTACGGTGATTAAAAAAATATAAACTGGTGGTTATTGGACAGGGGGAATTTTGCTAACGCAAAGCTCCGCTAACACGATGTAGAGTTATGTCACTGGCTAAAAGTTAGAGATAGAACTCCAAAAATTAATTTGATCTTCCGACAAAAACAAGATACTACCTATAGAAAAACTCGTCAAAAATACCAGCCCCAATCGGAATTTACCTGTATCTCCAGGAACCAAAATATTTTTGAGTCACATTAATCTCACTGATTACAAAGGATTTGGAGGTTTTAATTTAGTTGCTTATTGGAAAAGAAAATATAAAAATAAGATGGAAAAAGAACTTTGGTATTTATTGACAAATATTGATAATTTAGATGAAGTTCTCAGAATTTATCCCTCTCGAATGAGCATTGAGGCTATGTTTAAAGATTGTCAAACAGGGGGATATAATCTAGAAGGTAGTCGAGCTAATACACAACGTCTGACCAATTTAACTTTACTTATCGAAGAGTGCTGATACAGCTTCATTTGATCAAGGTAAACTCATCAAAAAATCTGGGGATCAAAATTATATTTGTAGATTAACACAGCTGGGACGAAAAGATAGAAGACATAGCAATTTTTGGGTAGGAATGCAATTGTGAATTGTGGGTCATAGCTGGGGAATATTTAGTTGAACTTGTCACAGATATGATCAATTTTAATCGGATGAAAAAGTTGAATTATCAAAGGGGATGAAAAGCTCTGTCAATGTTAAATAATATTTAATAGACTTGTCGCTTTATAACTTAAAAATTCCCCAAAAACCTTGTTCTGTAAGGATTGTAGCTATTGGATGGCAAAAATGCTGGGAATTATTGCTCTGTCTAGGTTAGAGTGATTTTTTCCCTTTATTTAGCGACAACTCTAATTATTTACCCTAAACCTCTTACCATTCATCCCATTATTAAAAAAAAATTTTTTAATTGGCTTACATTAGTGTTTTGAGCAAAATTTAGTTGAAAAATAAATCAACTAGATGTAATGGTGTGGGTTCGCGATCGCGAACCCATCACCTTCGCCAATAATGATGATTATCATCACAAATTATCTCACATTTTAACACTCACCTATAGCCTTTAAACCCCTATCTAACAATGTTTTTGAAGTGCTTGTCACCCCGTGAGCAAATTTTCCTCTGAATAGCGATTGCTATCTGAAGTATTCGGGTACTTCAGTTTAATGGGACTTACACAAAATAGAGTGATCAAATAAAATAGCTTCAAATATATACAGGTAGAGAGTTTTATTTCAAAAAGGTATAAATCCTTAACTAACAAGGGTTCCAGCTCTTTTTAGGGGGTTGACGTAATTCCCTTGCCTAGACTGACTCTTAGCCATTTTTCGACCATAAAATGTCTAAGTACCATTAACAAATTCATAGCTCAATTCAGCAACGCCAGATTTTTTTATTAAGTCTAAATACTTACTCAAACTTTCTGGCTTTTACATACTACAAAATGTAGTGAAAATGTGGGTTCAAAGATTGCTTGATTTAAAAGAACAAGGTATCTATAGCTATTTTAATGAAGTAATAGAAAATCGGATTGTCGAAGTAATTAAGCAGCAAAATTTAAAGGACAAACTTTAGAAGTAACCATGCAAACTTTAGAACGCTTTTATGCAGAAGGTTTAATGGGAAAAATAGATATGAATTCAGAAGGTCGTGAAAAAACTTTGGCAGTTTGGCGTTATCAATTAGAGCGTTTATAGCCGGAAGTGGAACCATAAGTAAGAAGATGTTATACCATTTTCAAAAAATACTGTTACAGTGCTTTATTCTGTTGGTAGGAGTTTTGAGATTAATACTGTAGCGACCTTTTTTGAATTTGGTATTAAGTGTTAGGTTTTAGGTTGAATTGAGTCAAGTACTAAGTTTTATTATGTTATATCAAATCTATTTGTATACTTATCGAAAAACCTCCTGTGACAACTTGCTTCTAGCTTCTGATAGAGGAGCTAATGTGCTTCGCCGACGCGTGGTTGTACCGCTGTTCTCCGCGACAGTCTTCCCTTAGTGGCTCATTGGGAAATAAAGTCTAAATGCTGAAGCACTTACTGATAAGTTATAACTAATTCAATAACTCTAGTAAAAAACAAATCAAAAACTGAGAAAAAGTGTCTAATTTTACAGTAAAAAATTCAACTAAAAAAATGGATATTATTTCAATACTTAAACAAGATTATCAAAAATTTCCTGCCGATCAAACCTACATTATCTATGCAGAAAATGTTTACTTTAAAGACCCATTGAATAAATTTAGAGGGATTGAGCGTTATCAAAAAATGATCGGTTTTATGAAAAGTTGGTTTAACGATATTGAACTTGAATTACACGATATTAGTCAGTTAGGAGATTTAATTAAAACCCGTTGGACACTTAGTTGGACAGCTCCTTTGCCTTGGAAGCCTAGAATGGTAATACCAGGATGGAGTGAATTAAAACTAAATACGGATGGACTTATTAACAGTCATATTGACTATTGGGATATTTCTCGACTAGATGTTTTGAAGCAGCTTTTTCAAGTAAATTAATGGGTTGTGCATCAAGAAAGTGTGGGAATGATCATATAATTATTGTCCCTAAATACTTTCAATCATCATGGAATTTCCTTTGTATGGCCATCATCAAACTCGGGTATCATGGAAAGACCAGTAAAGGAAGTCAACGATAATTATTGTCCCAAATGTCAACAAACTTTTCCTGCGGAATGCTGGGCAAACAGTTAAACTTTCGACACTTTATACTATCGTAGACAAGTGCCTCCTGGGGAGGAGCTACCCATCAACCTGAACAAATGCGCATGGTTATACAGGCTGATTTTGAGGGCAGTAGTTTAAGAGGAATTAGTCGCACAGTGAATAAGTGCCTATCATACACGGCCAAATTAAAGATTCAAGGCTTGACTATACCCATAAACTAACAACCCAACTAATTAGAGAAAACCAAAGGATAGTAGTTGAGGATTTAGGAGTAAAAAACATGGTCAAGAATTACAACCCACCCCTCTTGCTCCCCTCCCGGGAGGGAGATGGAGGTGGGTTGTGATGCCAACTGGGGAGAGTTAGTCAGGCAATTAGAATACAAAGCTGAATGGTATGGCCGTACATTAATCAAAATTGACCGATATTTTCCTAGTTCTAAGCGTTATTCTAATTGTGGTCATGTAGTAGAAAAATTACCTCTAAATATTAGAGAGTGGGATTGCCCAAAATGTGCTAGTCACCATGACCGGGACATAAATGCAAGTATAAACATTTTGGCTGTGGGACTCGCAGTGTCTAGGGGAGCCGTCGGATTGGCGACGTACTGTGGAGCGACCGTAAGACCAGAAGGGAGTAAATCCCGGAGGGCGGGTGCTATGTTAGGGCAGCTCCTCTGTCAAGAGGCAACAGAAAGCCCTTACCAGCGGTGTTAGGGAATCCCGCCCTGTCTCGTAGAGCAGCGTCGGTATGTATATGGGTTTATAGAACTCCAAACTGGAAAAACTTATTGGTATTTAATACCACGAGTTAATACCAAGTGGTTAAATTTAGTATATGAAACTGTTGCTGTTGATGCGGGATTATCAGAAACAAAAAAAATCATCTTAGTAGAAGATAGAGCTGGGTGGCACAGAAGTCAGAAAGTTAAAGTCCCATTAGGGATAATTAGAGAATATTTACCTCCATATTCCCCTGAATTACAACCGGCAGAAAGATTATGGGCATTAGTATATGAACCTCTGATAAATAGACATTTTGAAAGTATAGAAGAAATGGAAGAGATTTGAGTTCAAAGGTGTCGTACTTTATCAACAATGACAACAGAAATCAAAAAGTTAACCAACTATTCCTGGCTAAACTCTACTTAGATATACACCTTTTTTTTAACCCGGATTTGTATGATATGCGAGATTCCCCATATGCTGGAAAACTCAAAAACCCGTTAAAGTTAAAATATGTAAAAATTTTTCAGAAAAGGTTAAGTAATTAATGCGTGTAATATTAATGACAGGAAAAGGTGGGGTTGGGAAAACATCAGTGGCCGCCTCAACGGGATTACGTTGTGCGGAGTTAGGCCATAAAACTCTGGTTCTCAGCACCGATCCAGCTCACTCTCTAGCAGATAGCTTTGATATGGAAATGAGCCACGAACCTCGGAAGGTTAGGGAAAATCTTTGGGGTGCTGAGTTGGACGCTTTGATGGAACTGGAGGGAAACTGGGGAGCTGTAAAACGTTATATTACTCAGGTTTTGCAGGCGCGGGGTTTGGATGGTGTGCAAGCTGAGGAGTTGGCAATTTTGCCGGGAATGGATGAAATTTTTGGTCTGGTGCGGATGAAGCGTCACTATGATGAGGGCGAATATGATGTTTTAATTATTGATTCTGCTCCGACTGGTACTGCTTTGCGACTTTTGAGTTTGCCGGAAGTGGGAGGTTGGTATATGAGGAAGTTTTATAAGCCTTTGCAGGGAATGTCGGTAGCATTAAGACCTCTTTTTGAACCTATTTTTAAACCTATTACTGGTTTTTCTTTGCCTGATAAGGAAGTGATGGATGCTCCTTATGAATTTTATGAACAAATTGAGGCTTTGGAAAAGGTTTTAACTGATAATACAAAGACTTCTGTACGGTTAGTTACTAATCCTGAAAAGATGGTAATTAAAGAGTCTTTACGCGCTCATGCTTATTTAAGTTTGTACAATGTTTCTACAGATTTAGTAGTAGCTAATCGGATTATTCCTGATTCTGTGACTGACCCTTTCTTTAAAAAGTGGAAGGAAAATCAACAGCAATATCGGCAAGAAATTCACGATAATTTTAGACCTTTGCCAGTGAAAGAAGTACCTCTTTATTCTGAGGAGATGTGTGGTTTGGCTGCTTTGGAAAGATTGAAAGAAACTTTGTATGGAGATGAAGATCCTAGTCAGGTTTATTATAAGGAAAATACTGTTAAGGTAGTGCAAGAAAAGGGTAATTATAATTTGCAATTATATTTGCCTGGAATTCCTAAAGAGAAAATTCAATTGAATAAAACTGGCGATGAGTTGAATATTAGAATTGGTAATCATCGTCGGAATTTGGTTTTGCCTCAAGCTTTGGCAGCTTTGCAACCTGCGGGGGCAAAAATGGAGGATGATTATTTGAAGATTAGGTTTGCTGAGGCGGTAAAAGTTTAGGTTAGTTATTTTTTTGTGGGAGCAGGTTTTGATTTTTTTCTTTTGCTTAAAGCACAAAGATTAGATTTAAGTATGCTCCTACAAGAGAAAATTAAAAGTTAGTCTTCGATAAACTTGAACCATCAGCCATTTTTATGTATTATTACCTCACAGACTAAAAAATTATTTTTTTTGATATTAAATTAAAAACTCTTACGAAATAGTTTTGATAAATATGGAAATAGGTACAACAGAAGCAGCATTTTTACTTAATATTTCCACTGCTAGACTCCGGGTACTACTAAAAGAAGGCAGAGTTATAGGTGCTCGTAAGGTTAAAAGGTTTTGGATGATTCCAGTTAATGGTCGCGGGATGCCAGAAATTACACCAGGTCGTCGCGGTCCAGAAGGTACTTGGAACAAGAATCAACGTACAGGCAATACCTTTATTCATGTTTTACGAAAGACTATTGACTATAACCGAGACAATAAAACTTCTCATCCAGCAGTTGCTGTGAAAGTAGGAGGTAAGAAAGATTATTGTCACGCTCTCAAAATTGATGGACCTTGCCAAATCGTTTATCAGCCACATCAACCGAACGACAGTCAAGCAGGCGGAGCTCGGCTGTGGATTGAGGTGG
Organism: Okeania sp. SIO1H4; assembly: GCF_010672695.1. Taxonomy (NCBI): domain Bacteria; kingdom Bacillati; phylum Cyanobacteriota; class Cyanophyceae; order Oscillatoriales; family Microcoleaceae; genus Okeania; species Okeania sp. SIO1H4. Next base: position 111,930 of record NZ_JAAHGB010000007.1, on the reverse strand, counting down.
AACCACAACATATTGTAGAGCGAATCTACTTCTCGAATGGAGATTATGGTCCGCCCCCGGAAGTGACTGAGCAGAGAGAAAAGCTTAAAAGAAATAGGAAAAGTCAAAAGTCTTCCCAGAAGAAGCATTCGAGAAAATCGAAATTTTAAGTTATTTACCCTCGACAGCTAAAAAAATATCTACAACAGCATGAAGTGCGGAATGTCGGTTGAAAGAAAGGGAAAAATAATTTTTCTCTACTCCCTACTCCTTGCTCTCTGATAGTAAGACTTTTATCTGAGGATTTTCTAATAATTTTGCTGCATCTGCTAATAGTTTTTCGCCCCAAAGTTCTTTTTTGAGACGCTGTAAGTTTCCCCAACTTTTGTCTAATTTTAATGCTGCTTCAGCTATTGTTAAACTTTCAGAAATTTTGCCTTTGTTGTAGAGGGCAACTCCTATTGCTAATTTAGGTTCTACAAATTGGTTATTAATTTCAATTACTGCTTGCCAATGTTCTATTGCTTCATCTATTTTTCCTATTTCATATTTAACTAAGCCAAGATTATTAATCGAAGCTTCATAGTCTGGTTTAATTTCTAGAGATTTTTCCAAAGCAGCGATCGCCTCTTCATATCTTTCTAAAGCTGACAGAGCAATGCCTTTATTGCCCCAAGCTTCGTTTTTGTCTGGTTTAATTTCTAGAGCCTTATCAAAAGCATAAATACCCTGTTCATACCTGCCTAGATATAACATACAATTACCCTTACTATTCCAAGCCTCGTAAAAATCTGGTTTAATTTTTAGAGCCTTATCAAAAGCATAAATACCCTGTTCATACCTGCCTAGATATAACATACAATTACCCTTACTATTCCAAGCCTCGTAAAAATCTGGTTTAATTTTTAGAGCCTTATCAAAAGCATAAATACCCTGTTCATACCTGCCTAGATATAACATACAATTACCCTTACTATTCCAAGCCTCGTAAAAATCTGGTTTAATTTCTAGAGCTTTATCATAAGCATAAATCGCCTCTTCATATCTTCCTAAAATTAACAGGCAAACGCCTTTATTTACCCAAGCTTCCTGATATTCTGGTTTAATTTATAAAGCTTTATCATAAGCATAAATTGCCTTTTCATATCTTCCTAAAATTAACAGACAAACGCCTTTATTTACCCAATATTCCTGATATTCTGGTTTAATTTATAGAACTTTATCATAAGCATAAATTGCCTCTTCATATCTTCCTAAAATTAACAGACAAACGCCTTTATTTACCCAATATTCCTGATATTCTGGTTTAATTTATAGAACTTTATCATAAGCATAAATCGCTTCTTCATATTTGCCTAAAGTATATAGAGTAACGCCTTTATTGTGCCAAGCTTCATATTGCTTTGGTTGAATTTTTATAGTCTTATCATAAGCAGCGATCGCCTCTTCATATTTACTTTCTGTTCCTAGAATCAACCCCTGTTGAACTAATAGCTTTTCTTTATCTTCATCAGTATTATTTTCATCTTCGATTAAATTGTGAATATCTAAAAATTTTTGTCTTCTTTCTTCACAAGTTAAACTCTTATATTTATGATAATCTCCTTCCTCAATAATTCGAGATGATTCTTGAGCTACTAACTCCGGGTCAGACTTAAATTCAAATGTATTAGAACGCCAATCAAAAAAGTCTGGGCAACGATGAATAAAATATTTTAAAGCATACACAGGTACGATAAAAACAAAGCAAATTTTAAAGTCATCTCTGAATTTTTCTCGATGTTGATTCAGGTGACTTAAAATTGGAGGAACACCTTTTTTACTATAACTATATCTCTCATTACTACTCCAACCATTTTTCAGTTTATTCAACTCATATTCATACAGGGAATTTTCCAAACCAGTCACAAATAAAATATTAATATCCTGTCTATTTGGCAAACCAGCAACCAGATTATATAAATTATTTGTTGGTTCATTTAACCGCAAAACTTCGATTTTTTTCTGGGGAACATCTTCCTTAATTTTCTCAATTAATTTGGTTCCTTCTGCGGGAGAACATTCTACAAACAACAATCTAAAACCAGACGTTCTTTTGAGAGACCTAACTATAGCTTTATATTCTGTTTCTGGGTCTTTCAATAAATTCTCATCCCAGTCTATTAAATCTTGGTTCATAGCTTTTGAGATACTCACACGGATTATGCCACGAATATACTGATTAATTTGTTAGTCTTATTTTGAGCGATCGCTTGCTTCATTTTCACCTCCCACGTTATAGTGCTTCAGGAAATGAATCAATTATTGCTCTATAAGCAATAGTAGAGAAAATTCCATATTCACCTCTCCAGTTATGGTGCTTCACAAAATGAATCAATTATTGCTCTATACGTAATAGTAGAGAAATCCCATATTCACCTCTCCAGTTATGGTGCTTCACAAAATGAAACTATTATTGCTCTATACGTAATAGTAGAGAAATCCCATATTCACCTCTCCAGTTATGGTGCTTCACAAAATGAAACTATTATTGCTCTATACACAATAGTAGAGAAATTCCCATATTCACCTCTCCAGTTATGGTGCTTCACAAAATGAAACTATTATTGCCCTATACGTAATAGTAGAGAAAATTCCATATTCATCTCTCAAGTTATGGTGCTTCACAAAATGAAACTATTATTGCCCTATACGTAATAGTAGAGAAAATTCCATATTCATCTCTCAAGTTATGGTGCTTCACAAAATGAAACTATTATTGCCCTATACGCAATAGTAGAAAAAATTCCATATTCATCTCTCAAGTTATGGTGCTTCAGAAAATGAAACTATTATTGCCCTATACGCAATAGTAGAAAAAATTCCATATACTACTGAACTTTCTGAGTAATACTTTCAACAGCTTTCTTAAACTCAGGAGTTCCCTTAATCAACGGATGAACATCATACCAACGTCGCTTTTTTCCCTCATCATCATAATAACAATATTCCAAAATACAGCGATTAAACATTAAACTGCGGTAATTATCATCATTAGGTACTTCCCTAGAAAATGCCACTTCAGCTAACCTTATCCATTGATTATCATCCACAGTTTTCCGATAAATATCTCTAGCATCTGTTATTGACCTGCGGATAGCATTTCTCGGAATTGGTAAATCATCTGTATAATCAAAAGCTGACTGAATTAATAATAGTAAATTCCGTACATGACCACCACTCATTATACAAAGTTGATTCAAAGTTTCTTCACTATCAAATAGGTCAATTTCTAGGGAAAGATTAGGAGCAAATCTTTCCTCTCGCTTGATAATTAACTCTTTAATTTTATTAAATCCTGGTTCGTATTTACTTCCATCAGGTTTCTGTACCATAATCATCGGTAAAACCTGGGGATATGTATAAAATTATCTCAAATCTGCTGCTCTATGGGAGTAGACCATAGAAATAGGAACTGTATAAATAATGTGACAGTTTAATGCTTTTAATTGTTCGGAGCGGTCTATAAAAATATGGTCGTGGTTAGTCCGTTTATCCTCTTGAATAACTGGCACTATTTGGTCTAGGTTATCAACTATTACTGCTAATTCTGTACAACCATTGGGTAAATTTTTCTTAGCATCATTAATAAATTCATTCAAAACTTTAATTAGAGTAACAGTGTGAGGATAAATTTTCTGCCGAATTTCCTGACGGAGAGTTGGTACTGCTCTTAAATTTGCCGTTATTTTAGCAAAAGCAGATATTGTTACATCAACATTTACCTTCTCAAAATCAATTTCTGTCAGAGCTAAATCCTTCAATTCCTGCCAACGATCTTTTAACCAATTAACTACAGAATTAGGTTCAGCAGCATCTTTTAAATCTTGCAATAAATGACGAGTACAAGCCAGTAAAATATCTGTATATTCCGCATCCTCCGCATCAATATCTTGTTCGTCCGCAGCAAAATAAACCACAAATATTTTCTGTGATTCTAGATATTGTTTAAGTCTGAGTAATTCAGTCGATTTTCCTGCCCCACGATGACCAGCATAAAGTTGACAAGTCATCCTATTTGAACGCTTAATTTTTCTGCCTAAATCTACTAAAACATCTCCATCTCCTCGGACTTTTTTACAGTCAACATAAAGAGGGTCTCCTGCTGGTAATGGTTGAAATGGATCGAAGGAGTTGTAGAGATTTGTTAGAAGTTCTTCTATGTCTATTTTTTGATTAGCCATAATAAGTCTATTAAGTAGTTGTTTAATTAATTGATAATGGATAATGAATAATTGATAATTACCTCATCCAAGCCCCCTAAATACCCCAATTTTCGGGACTTTTAGAAGCAAATTGACTCTTATTCCCCCCAAAGTTGGGGGGCTAGGGGGGCAAAATTCAGTTATCAGTTATCAGTTATCAGTTATCAGTTATCAGTCAAATAATTTTTGAAGGAAGTTTAGGGGAAAATTCCTAGCAAAAGTTTCCAACTAATCTGCATTAGAGGTTGCTTGAGAAATTTGCTACATCCAAGCCCCCTAAATCCCCCAATTTTGGGGGACTTTTAGAAGCAAATTGACTCTTATTCCCCCCAAAGTTGGGGGGCTAGGGGGGCAAAATTCAGTTAACAGCTAATTTCTCAACTGAACAGGCATAATTAAATAAGTCATTTTCACCCCACCCAATGGATTTAAAACCACCGGACTTGTAGCAGTATTTAACTGAATTGAAATTTCTGAAGCTGAAGGAATAGCCTTTAACCCTTCAATCAAATATTTCACATTAAAAGCAATTTCTTCCGGTTCATCAGCAGAAATTTGTGCTGCCATAGACTCTCTACCACTACCAACATCTTGAGCATCTACAGATAAAGAAATCTCCTGATTAACACTATCAATAGAACACTTCAAAATATTATTCTTTTGGTCAGCCAAAACAGCAATTCTTTCCACCGCTCCTAAAAATTCTTTCCTATTAACATTAATTTGATTAGTAAACTTATCAGGTAATAATTGTCCGTAAGCTGGATATTGACCCTCCAATTTTCTACTCGTTAAACATTGTTCTCCTAGCTCAAAAATTACCTGACCTTCATCAAATCTCAAGGCAACAGCTTCAGATGATTGACGCATTCCAATCATTCGTTCAACCTCTCGTAAAGCTTTTGCAGGAATTGTTACTTCAAACTCTTCAATTTCTTCAATCTCTTCTACTTCTGACTCACCCTCTGGTGCCACACTTTCAGTCTTAACAATTGCTAATCTATGACCATCAGTTGCTGCAAATTCTAAACCATCTTTTTGTACTTTTAAATGTACTCCTGTTAACACTTGTTTTGTTTCATCAGGACTTGTGGCAAATAAAGTTCCTCTCAAACCATTAATCAAAGCTTCCGGTGGTAAATTGACAACCTCCCCACCTTCCACATCTGGTAATTCCGGATATTCCTCTCCTCCCATACCTCTAACTTGATAACGACCAGATGTAGAAGTAAGAGTGGCGATCGCTTCCCCTTCATCATCATCAATGGTAATATTACCATCTGGTAATCTGGAGACAATATCATTAAATAATTTGGCCGGTAAAGTAAAACTCCCACCTGTTTCTACAACTGCCGGAAAATTTGAACGAATACCTAAACTTAAGTCAAACCCTGTTAATTCTAAGCGTTGATTTTCTACATCTGCTATTAATAAAACATTTGCCAATACTGGGTGGTTAGGGCGAGAAGGAACTGCACGACTGACCAGAGAAAGATTACTATTTAAGTCACTTTGAGTACAAGTTAATTTCATTGGAGTTTACTATTATTACTGGAACTAGAAGCTTTAAAAAAAATTTACCAATAATTTGGGTTTAAAGCTGCACCCTAGAAGGATAGCTTTTTATAGTCAGTGTAATAAGGTCTGAAGAACAATTGTTAAGCGAATTGTTACAGAAAAATCTGATGAGGAGACTTGACGAAAGAGGAAATTTTCACATGAGTGTGAAAATCCCCGCACCTTCAGGTGCGGGGAGGATGTCAACAGGGACTTAAATTCTAAAATTCTTAGGTTAAGTAATGTAGACTTCTAACTTAACATTCTGCCGACGTTGTGCTTAAGCGACAACGCGGGATTCCCTAAAATCACTCATAGAGACCTTCTGCTGCCTCTTGACAGAGGAGCTGCGCTAACATAGCACCTGCCTCCAAGATCGAAGCTCTTTTTGGCCTTACGGTCGCTCCACAGACTGAAACTGCTACCCCAGCAGCTTTATTCTTTTGAGAATAGCACATTATTTTAAGAACCGCATGGGTTGATTGGTTTTCCTCCCGACGCTCCCCTGCCAGGAGGGCAGGGCTGTTTCATTCTCACTCTAGGTGTAGACTTATAGAGTCATGAGCAGACTTTACCCCAAGTTTGGCCTAATATTAGCTTAACTGGCCATTTTTTGTGATGCAAAGCAGTGCGATCGCGTCGCGGTGTGTAGTACTATCGCCACCAACCAATGTCAAACTAACCCAGAAATTGCCCTCTGCTGTGTGATCGCAACTTCATATTAATTCAGATCAAAAAATCGATTTAATACCACACTTAAGTACAAACAGAAAGTATATATTTGAGATGATTACTCAAGTACGCGCTTCGCTGCTTTAATTCCAGCAAAACCATGTATCCTTAGTAGAGTTAACACCCAAGTTTTCGCTCATCGACAAATTGATGGCAGAAAAGCCTGATTTTTGAGGACTGAAATCTTCTTCTCAAATTACATCCTTTACCCAATTTAGTTGATTTTCAATTAACCAATGTCCTCGAATCCCAGACCCTAGACTAGCAGATAACCCTGAGAGAGAGCAAAGGTAATAACTGATACTTTCTACTGATTTTGACCCACGATTACCACTGGGTTTGACTCTGATTACACAACCTGCATCTTGCCATAAATCATCAAGATTATTCGGTATATGAAAAACCTCTACTTCTGTTATGGTCTTGCGATTTCTAGTTTTTTCGTCATTTATATACCTTTTAACGGTTTTGCTTGATTTAACTTGCTGTTCTATTTGTGCATATAATAATGGTTGATTCCTTTTAACTTTGACTAAATAATCATTTTGAGTTTCGATAATTCCCGCCACGGTTTTTTTTGGCAGTGTAAAGCATCAAGGGTAAAAACTACTCCTTTTAAGGGCTTTGTTGCACAAAAAACAAAAAAGAGGAATTAGGGTAAAAATACCTGTAAGTGGCACAAAAAACCAAAATCCTAATCCAGAGATGAGTAAGTCTAAACCAAAGTCTAAGTCCAAGTCTCGTTATAGAGTAAGCAATTGGTCTGAATATGATGCTTCTTTGAAACAAAGGGGGAATCTGACATTTTGGCGAGCGTGATTAAGTCATAGAGCAGTGGCTAAACCAAGAAAAAACTGGATGTCGGGGGGCATCTAACACCTACAGTAACGTCGCTATTGAATTAATGGCCACCCTGGCTACTCTATTTAACTTGGCAGGACGACAAACCGAGGGATTGTTGGAATCTATATTTACCTTAATGGAATTAGAGCTACCAGTACCAGATCACAGTATCTTGTCCCGTCGCCTGAGTAAATTGAATATTGAAATACCAGTAGTCCCACCCCGTCGCCCAAGAGGCCATGCATCTAGTCGTAGACTCTACAGGGGTAAAAGTGTATGGAGAGGGAGAATTGAAAACAAGAGTTCATGGTATAAGCAAACGTCGGACATGGCGTAAATTGCATCTGGGCGTCAATGAAGCAACTGGAGAGATTGTTAGTGCCGTGGTCACAACTAACAATAGTTAGTGACGATCAAGTATTTTCCGACTGATTGGAGGGAGTAGAAGGTGAGATTAGGCAAGTCTTTGGTGATGGAGCCTATGATCAATGCAAGTGTTACCTTGAGGCCAGTAACAGGGGAGCAAAACCAACCATACCACCCCGTAAAAATGCAATCATCTGGCATCATGGCAACTGTAAGGCTCCAGCTCATCCCAGGGACTCCAATCTTAGAGAGATTCGTAGAGTGGGACGTAAAAAATGGAAACGTGAGAGTGGATACCATCGGTGCTCCTTATCTGAGACAACAATGTTGAGGCTCAAAGTGATATTTGGAGGCAAGTTGCGACAACGAAAATTTGATACTCAAGCAGTGGAGTTGTTCATACAATGGTCTATACTTAATCGTATGATACAGAACTGTAAGCCAGAAAGCTATAAAGTAGAATTCTAATTAATTTCTCTCGCAGGGGAGTGTTGCGATCGCAACAAAGCCGCAACAAAGCCGTAATAAAATCTCAAGTTAATATCTGTGGAAAATGTGGAAAACCCAAAAAATCCCTATTATATCGATGATTTCATCAATAAATACCCTGTGGAAAACCTGTGGAAAACTTAATTTTTGTTCTCCTGTATTATGTTATTCATACAATCTATGAACTCAGAAACTTGAAAATATTGAAACCCACATTCCGCACGACAAAATGTAGTACATAAACAGGGGGGACTTGAGTAAGTATTTAGACTCAAGAAAAAAAACCTCAAACTGTAATTCTAGACAAGAGGTGAAGATCAAAAAAGAGGAGAAAATGTCAATAGAAGTAAGTAACTTAGACCATCTAGGGAAAGTATTATATCAGTTTAAAAAAATACTGCTCCATTAATTTTTTTAAGTAGTTAAGAAAAACCTTGATTCCAGTATAAATAGAAAATCATTTTTCCCAATCCCTGAGTACTAACTCCCGATTCATTTTTTTACATTCACATTAGAAACAATCTTTAATGACGACTAGAAAAATTAATCCGATCGCTCAACTGCCTGAGAGTTTGGCCTAAGTTTAAATCATTCTTTTGTAGCTGGGCAATCTTATCGCAACTATATATAACAGTTGTATGGTCCTTTCCACCAAAAAACTCCCCAATTTTTGGCAGACTTAAATCAGTATGTTGTCGCATCAAAAACATTCCAACTTGTCTGGCCAAAGTAATTTCTCGTTTTCTAGAACTTCCTTTTAAATCTTCTATAGACACATTAAAAACTTCTGAAACAGCCTTAATAACTGCTTCTGGAGATGCCTCTAATTTTTCATTTTGTGGATTTAAAATAGGTGCGACATTCTCTACAGTCATCGGCAAACCTGAAATAGAAATATAAGTAACAACCCTAGTCAAAGCACCTTCCAACTCCCGAATATTTGAAGGATATCTAGAGGCGATATACTCTATTACATCCCTAGGCAAAATCATATTTTCATACTCAGATTTTTTCAGTAAAATTGCCATCCTAGTTTCCAGGTCTGGAGCTTGAATATCAGCAATTAATCCCATAGAAAACCGAGAGCAAAGACGTTCTTGTAAACTAGGAATTTGATTAGGAGGTCTATCGGAAGCCAATACTACTTGTTTGCCAGCTTCATGCAAAGTATTAAAAGTATGAAAAAACTCTTCTTGGGTATATTCTTTGCCCTCAATAAATTGAATATCATCTACTAACAAAACATCGGCAGTTCGATAATGTTCTCTAAAACTTTGGAGGCTATCTTTACGAATAGCAGCAATTAAATCATTAGTAAACTTTTCCGTAGAAACATAAAATATTTGAGAATCAGAAAAAATATCCAAACGATAATGACCTATAGCTTGCATTAAATGAGTTTTTCCTAAACCTACTCCACCACATAAAAATAAAGGATTAAACTCTCTTCCTGGAGATTCTGCTACTGCTAAAGAAGCTGCATGAGCCATACGATTATTCGGACCCACAACAAACCTAGAAAACATATATTTCGGATTTAGATTTGCTGGTTTAGGCTTTTGATTAGATAAACTTTCTGAAAGATCGGCAACCTTATTTTCAGACCATATAAGTTCTGAATTATCTTTACCCACACTTTCTCCCACTGTCGTAGTTAGGTAAATTTCTACAGGATGACCGAGAATATCATGTACAACATCAGCAATAGTTTTTACATAGTATTTCTGTAACCAATTTCGAGCAAAAGGGTTAGGTGTACAAATTACCAAACAATTATTTTCTAGTTGTTGGGCATTGGCTGTTTTAATCCATGTTTCAAAAGTAGGTCGGCTTAATTGTAATTGCAATCTTTCTAAAACTTGGTTCCACAAATTATCAAGAGAAATTTCCACTGCTAAGCTCTTTTTATATGAATACAAATAAAAATTAATTAAATATTTAAAGAAGGTCGTAGATTGTAGGTCGTAGTTCGTAGGTGGTGAAAAAAGCTTACCGTGCTACTAAAACCCACATTCCGCACCACAAAATGTAGCAACCGAAGAAGGAGTCAGGAGACAGGAGACAGGAGACAGAATTTTAGAAGAAAATTATAGCTGCCGTGATTGAGTCATCATCAGAGCAAGTATTTATGCGTAAATTTTTTACTAGGAATTTGATCAACGAAAAAAGTATTGAGATGATTTGCATAGTATAGATGATTTGCATAGTATAAATACTTACCAAGCTACAGATTCATATACTACTTTTAATGATACGCTCTTGAAGTGCGGAATGTGGGCTAAAACCTAACACCTTCTGATTAACCCTAACTAAAGTTGTAGACAATGCGCGTGAGTTGTGGGGTTAATAACCCAATTTTTAACTGCGGTGTGCTACACCTACAAGCTACTACCTACAAGCAGAAAGAAGGGTAGGGAGGATAAATTAGTAAATCAAAATTTGGGACTGAGAATGATCAAATAAGTTAGTTAATGAAGTATAGGAATGAGAATAAATTAAAACCGGATCAAATTAATATAGTAAAATTAGCAATTAAAGCTGCTCAGACAATCCAGTAAAAGGTTAATATTAGCATCTAACTAACTCAAAAACCCGACATTGAAAGTGGGCTTACTTGCTAGAGGAGAATTTGATCGACAAAGCTCTATCGGAAATATTGAAAGAGGACTCCTGCTATAATCGCGAGATTTAGCGGTGAGACGAGGCGTAGAAACTGCCTGGGTTTCCCACGCAGACAGCCCCTAATGAATTTCAATCCACAAATTAGAGCCGAGGGCTAATCAATCCAGTCTCAGTTATGATATAGTTATTAACGTTTAATTTTCAACCTTTGATGACTTTAACTTACCAGTACAAACTTAAGCCAACTAGACAGCAAGAAATAGATATTAATCATATTCTTGATGTTTGTAAGAGTGTGTACAATTACGCTTTGAGAGAGCGTAAAGACTGGTGTGTTTCAAGAAAGTCACCAATCAGTAGTTGCTCCATCCTAACTGAATATATTATACCTGCTAATGCCCCTTATCCTAACTATCATAATCAGGCTAAAAGCCTAACAATAGCTAAGAAGACTAATCCTAAATTAAAGTCACTTAATGCTCAAGTTTTACAGCAAACTCTGAAGACTTTAGAACGGGGATTTTCTCAGATGAAAAGTTTAGGTAAAGGCTTCCCTAGATTCAAGAAAAGGATGAGAAGCTTTGTTTTTCCTGCTATGCTGAAAAATTGTTTAGGTTGCAGTAGATTCAACTTACCTCAACTGGGGTGGATTAAATTAAGGCAAAGCAGACCTTACCCTGAAGGAATGGAAGCTAAACAAGCTAGAATAGTCAAAAAAACTAGTGGTTATTATTTGATGATTACTTTTGCTTCATCAGAGTCAGTACCAGATAATCCAGTAGGCAATAAGTATTACGCAAAAGTTGATAAAAATTACACATCTCAAGAATGTCCTAAGTGTGGGCAGATTGAAAAGAAAAAACTCTCTGATAGAAAACATATTTGTAGCAGTTGCGGAGATCAAACTAATTGTGATGTAGCTGCTGCAAAAGTAATCAGAAACAGAGGATTAATAGCCGTGGGGCACACGGTTGAAGAAAAAGCTTGTGGAGATGGTCTGACGGGGTTGCAATTCAACTTGTTTGATTTGTTATCTAGTTAAGAATCTGTGATACAAGAATCTCCCGTTATAATCGCACTTATTTACGGTGAGAGTGTCAAGCTGTGTCCTAACCAATTAGGTCAAGTCAATGAGAAGCCCATTTCTGATTGTGAGATTAGTGTGGGAACTGTTAGCTAACATTCATATAATCAAACCCTTAGATGGCACAAACTTTATTATTTAATGCTCTCCGTGCAGCCATTGATGAAGAAATGACCCGTGACCAGACTGTATATGTTCTTGGTGAAGATGTGGGTCAATATGGAGGCTCGTACAAAGTTACCAAAGACCTTTATGCAAAATATGGGGAACTGCGTGTCCTTGATACTCCCATTGCAGAAAATAGCTTCACAGGAATGGCCATAGGTTCAGCTTTGACTGGGTTAAGACCCATTATTGAAGGCATGAATATGGGCTTTTTACTATTAGCCTTCAACCAAATTTCTAATAATGCTGGAATGTTGCGCTATACCTCTGGTGGTAACTTCAAAATACCATTAGTTATTCGTGGCCCTGGTGGTGTAGGTCGCCAGTTAGGTGCAGAGCATTCCCAAAGATTAGAAGCATACTTTCAAGCTGTTCCTGGTCTGAAAATAGTAGCTTGCTCAACCCCCTACAATGCTAAAGGTTTACTCAAAGCAGCTATCCGTGATGATAATCCGGTCTTATTTTTTGAGCACGTCCTCCTTTACAATCTGAAGGAAGACTTGCCAGAAGAGGAATATTTGTTACCTATAGACAAAGCGGAAGTGGTACGGACAGGAAAAGATGTAACTATTTTGACCTACTCTCGGATGCGTCACCACGTCACCCAAGCAGTAAAAAGTTTGGAAAAACAGGGTTATGACCCAGAGGTAATAGACTTAATATCCCTCAAACCTCTAGATTTTGAAACTATTGGTGCTTCTATTCGGAAAACTCACCGGGTAATTATTGTCGAAGAGTGTATGAAAACAGGTGGTATTGGTGCTGAGTTAATTGCCTCAATTAATGAGAGGTTATTTGATGAACTAGATGCACCAGTTCTACGTTTATCTTCACAAGATATTCCGACACCTTATAATGGTACGCTAGAAAGATTGACAATTGTACAACCAGAGCAGATTGTTGAAGCAGTACAAAAAATGGTGGCAATGCAAGTTTAAGTTGAAGTAATAAGCAAGAAAACTGATGAACTTTTTTGACTTAAATTAACTATAAGGTGAAATTGCTGCAAATCTTAGTTCTACTTCTGCCTTTAATTAGTTGTCAATTTTTTGTTGTGGATATGGATATAGATGTTCCTCTAGGAGCATCTGTATCTAAATTATCTTGTCTATTTAAAGATAGTAATTAGTTAGTAGGAAAAGTACTCAGGAGTCAGTTTTTTATTTTTCTTGATATTGCCCTGTTTCAAGATTGCTTAATTCTCTATTCTGTAATTAATGAAAATGAAAAATTATATAATTAATATCTATTTCAAGCTAAGATAAATTTCTGGAAAAATTGATTTCTCAGTATTAATATTATAGGTAAAAAATAATTGACCTATATTGAAATTGAATTGACTTGATAAATATTTGTTCAGAACCATCGGATATTGATATTTTGTCAATAAAAGCTTTCTAAAAAAGCTCAGTATACAGAAAAGTAAAATATTACAACTTTGTCCTAGTGGAGACGCTGCGCAAACGTCGAAGAGTCAGAAGTCAGAAGTTAGAACTTAGAAGTTAGGAGATTTTGTTTGCTTTGGTCTGAGGAGTAGGCTCCTGGCCTTAAGCCTTATGGGGTCTAATTTCCCACTCTCATCTGCCCTATCTACAAGCTAATTGGTGTCTCCTGAGTTCTGCTTTAAATCATCTAGATATACTGGTTTTAGTTAATTAAATTATGCGCAGACAAAATTCATATATAGCCTTAGTTCTAGTTCTAGTCACAGCATCAGTAACAGTATTAACTCAGATTCTAATTCGTTTTCTAATTCGTTTGGGATTAGACCTCACAGGTGGAGGGACTAGCAATAGAATATCAACTGCAAAGACACCTATTAGCAAAGCAAGAGCTATTGAGAAACAGTGAAGATGAAGAGGCCATCACTAAAAACCTTTCAAACCACCCATCATTAACAACCAACACATCGGAGGCACCGTACCAGAACCAGTCCCCAGTGAAGATAATTGGAATATACTTGTCCGTTTTACACCAGAAGCGGCAACAAAGTTTGCCGAACTGACCAAAAATCTGGCCGGAACTGGACGTAGTATCAGTATTTTTCTAAATAACCAATTATTGATCGCCCCAACTGTTGCTGTTAAATTTGCAGAAACAGGCATTATGAGCGAACAGGCCGTAATTCCAGTTAGATTGACGGCCGAACAAGCACAGAACTTGGCCATAAAACTAAGTGGCGGTGTTTTACCCATTAGATAAAAAAATAAAATAATATTTACAAGACTTACGCATTTTTGAGATATATAGACTATGTATCTATAACTATAACGTTATAGTTTTTGCTCACCACAAGTAGTTTTTTTGCCTAAGTCCTAAGTTATCAAAATACTGATTTCAACTAGTCAAATCATGCGCAGACAAAATTCATATATAGCCTTAATTCTGGTTCTAGTAATAGCATCAGTAACAGTATTGAATCAAATTCCAATTCGACTGGGACTAGACCTTCGAGGTGGGTCACAACTTACTATTCAACTACAAACCTCTGAAGAAGTTCCCACTATCGACGAACGAGTCATGGAAGGAGTACTAAAAATTGTAGAAAATCGAGTCAATGCTCTAGGTGTATCAGAATCAGTAGTTCAATCTTTAGGACAAGACCAAATTCTTGTCCAACTACCAGGAGTAAACGACCCTGAACAAGCAGAAAGGGTTTTAGGAGGGACAGCTCAACTGGACTTCCGCGAACAACTACAGGGTACTGAGCAACAGTTAGCAATAGAATATCAACTACAAAGACAACGTTTAGTAGAGCAAGAATTACTGAAAAATATTGAAGATCCAGAGGCTATAGCTAAAAATTTAGAATCTCTAGAAAAAACAAATCAAGCGATCACTGGACTATTCAAAGAACCCACAATTAAAGGCCAAGATCTGAGAGATGCTTTAGCAGAACCGGAAGCTCCTGGGTCTAATAACTGGAATGTGGCCTTGCGCTTTACCTCTGAAGGAGGGCAGAAGTTTGCAGAACTTACCAAAAATTTAGCAGGAACTGGACGTAGTATCGGTATTTTCTTAGATGACCAACTTTTAAGTGCCCCTACTGTTGGCGTAGAATTTGCAGAAACAGGTATTACTGGTGGTAATGCGGTAATTCAAGGTAGATTTACAGCCCAACAAGCAAATGAATTGGCAGTACAACTGCGGGGTGGGGCACTGCCTGTTTCAGTAGAAATTGTGGAAAATCGAACTGTTGGGGCTACTCTAGGGCGAGATAGTATTCAGCGTAGTGTTTATGCTGGAGCTGGTGGCCTAATTCTGGTATTAATATTTATGGTCGTTTATTATCGACTTCCTGGGATAATTGCTGATGTAGCTTTAGTTATTTATGCTCTGTTTACCATTGCTAGTTTTGCCATCTTGGGAGTGACTTTAACATTGCCAGGAATTGCTGGTTTTATTCTGAGTATTGGTATGGCAGTTGATGCTAATGTTTTGATTTTTGAACGGACAAGGGAAGAGTTACGAGCTGGTAAAACTTTATATCGTTCTGTAGAGTCTGGCTTTTATCGGGCTTTTTCCAGCATTTTAGATGGTAATGTCACAACCTTGATTGCTTGCATAGCACTATTCTGGTTAGGAACTGGTTTGGTAAAAGGTTTTGCTCTAACCTTGGGAATTGGTGTAGCTATTAGTATGTTTACTGCTGTTACTTGTAGTCGTACTCTAATGTTTTGGGCGATCGGTTTTTCCCAATTCCGCAAACCAAAATTATTTTGCCCAGAGTTAAATTGAAGTAGGACTAACCACAAATCTAACCAAAACGCTTATTTGTCTTTAAATGGTTAGTCCAGCCCACTTTTTTCAAGTAAACGTTATTTTAATCACAATACATCGGGATGCGAGGTCAGTTCCGACCTCTATAAAATCAGTTATATAGCAGTACAAGAATTGGGCGGGGACATTTTTCAATCCTAAAACCCTTTTACCGAAAATTTGTGGTGTAAAGCCTCCTCTTTTAAGCTATCCTTTACCCATAAGTCTTGAAACCCTTGTGGGGAGAAGGGGAGCAGGGAGCAGGGGAGAAAGGGGAAAAAATCATAGTAGCTAAGTAAAACTACTGAAGTTGTCAAAATAAATGTATTTTTCCATACATTGTTTATCCCGAAAAAGCCGATCCAAGACTTACACATAACTCGTCTATTTTGTCAAGTTTTATGTTAAGGAAGATGTGGGTAATGGATAGCCTTTTAAGGGGATAATAAGAGGATAATAAAGAAAAATTTTTATGATTAGTAAATCCTATCCGTTTTAAAGGAAAGGTGATTATTAGTCTGGAGAGTACAAAGTTCTTCCCAAGAAAAATTTGCATTGAAGGCTGAAAGTATTACTGTAAAACCTTACAGTACTTACAGCTCTGAATAAAGAGTTTTTAACCTTTAGAGCGCTGAAAGCCTTAGCTAGGAATAGTTATTTCAAGAACTTTGCACTGTCTAGTTATTAATTATTAATTATTAATTATTAATTGTTCCCTATTCCCTAGCACCTATTCTATAAAATCAGTAAAAAATGAAAATCAGTGTTATTGAACAGCGATCACTATGGTGGACAATTTCAGGAGCGATCATCATTAGTGGTTTAATTGCAATGGTCATTTCTTGGACTAGGCCAGATATTGCAGCTCCTTTACGTCCAAGTTTAGATTTTGTTGGTGGTACTCGCCTGCAACTTGAACTAGATTGCAGTATGCCTAACAGTTGTAATGAAGCTATTAACGTTGGTGCTGTTAGAGAAATAATGAGCAATCAAGATTTAGGTAATAGCAAGATTCAAGTTGTAGGAGAAGAAAAACAAGCTCTTGACATACGCACCAAAACTCTAGATGTTGATAATAGAACTAAATTAATCGCTGCTTTAAGTTCAGAGTTTGGTGAATTCGATCCAAGTTCTACACAAATTGATACTGTTGGCCCTACTTTGGGACGACAAATTTTTACTTCTGGAATATCAGCTCTCCTGGTTGCTTTCTTTGGTATTACTGTCTATCTAACTTTTAGATTCCAGTTGGACTATGCAGTATTTGCTTTTGTCGCTCTGTTCCATGACATATTAGTGACGGTGGGTATTTTTTCAATTATTAGTTTAGTAGTTGGTGTTGAGGTAGATAGTTTATTCTTGGTTGCTCTACTAACTATTATTGGATTTTCGGTTAACGATACAGTGGTAATTTATGACCGAGTTAGGGAAGTAATTAAGCGCTATCCAGGAGAGTCAATAGATCGTATTGTTGATGATGCAGTCAATCAAACTTTGACCAGATCTATTAATACTACTGTGACTACTCTATTACCGTTAGTAGGCATTCTTCTATTTGGTGGTGAAACTTTAAAGTATTTTGCCTTAGCTTTAATTATTGGTTTTATTGCAGGTTCTTACTCTAGTATTTTTATTGCTAGTACACTTTTAGCTTGGTGGCGCGAGCGTATTGGTCAATCTATTCCTAACCCAGTAGTAGAAAATTTTCAATTACCAGAAGACCAAGAAAATACTGTTTAGGGTTTGCTGAAAAAGTCTTATGGGTGAGGGTAGGAGACAGGAGATAGGAGACAGGAGACAGGAGACATGGTTACTTAGAGGAGGTAGGAGTAAGAATTGTAAGAATAATTTTTCTGCCCAACTATGCGCCTAAAATACGCTCCTTTTTGAGGGTTTTAGACTGAAACAGGCGCACTGCAATTCGACCCCAAAAAGGCTAAAACTTTTATCTGTAAATACTTTGAGATTTAATCAGCAAGCCCTATTTAAAAATAACTATAGGAAAATGATAATTTGAAAATTATAATACTTAATTTTTCCCTATTTCTTCTAAAAAGTTTTGTCATAGTCTTTGATTAAATTGGTATATCATAAAAATTTACTCTTGCTTATTTCTTCCTCAAAATGAACAAAGATGATCCAGTTTTAAAAGTCCGAGTCGAAAGACTTTACAGACTAATCATCTACGTTAGATGGCTGATAGTTGGGTTGCTTTGGATGAGTATTGGTTTTCTAAGTCTCTGGAGTTTACGCAGAGAAATTTCTTTGTGGGCAGAGCATTTTACTTGGATTGCTGTACGTTACGCTTTGATTTATCATAGGTTACCGACACTTGGTTTAGGTTTGTGTATTGGTATGACAACTGCTGTTTTAGTTTGGCAAAGTAGACATATTCTTTGGGGTTTATCTCCTGAAGAACAAAAGCGTTTAGAAGAACAAGTATGTCAGATTAGTGCTCAAGGACCTACTAATATTTGCCCTGAAGACGTAATAGGAGAATCTATAAGTTTTTGATAAATCAAGATGATTTTCTGAAAACCATCTTTAGTATTGTGCAACTGTACTGTCTTTATAATTCCCAATTGATTGTAATAATAAAAATTCAATTATGCAATTTTTCTTGAAAAAATTTCCGCTAAAATTAAAATATAAAAAAATATCTAAAAATTCAATAAAGTACCCTCAATTACCATTTTTTTTGATAATTAAACAACTTGCCTTTCACGCAAAAGATAATCGTTATACTGGCAGTATTAAAAATTTTTTAGTTTTTTTGATCTTTATATCTTTGATCTATATAACAGTGCTAGCTCCTTTCGTAAAAACAGGAGTCAAAATTTTCGAGCAAACTATAAAAAAAATTGACATTGTTCAAGAATGGGTACAAGAACACTTCCAGAAAATTAGTCCATTGTTTCCCCCATACTATGGTAAATCCGATCGGTTTCTCCCTTATGTAGTTCATACACCTTATTTGATTGACGATAGTCCTCCTGGAGCTTACGATTTTACTCTAGAACAAAATGGTAAATTAAAAATTCCCATTCCAGCACCCTGTCAAGGAACTATTCTTAGAACTAGATTTCAAGGCACAAATGGAAGTTTTACAACTGCCCAAGGTGCAGGTCAGATAGTTGAACTTATGTGTGATGGGACTAATTATTATTGGTTGATGGGTCATTTAGTTCAAGGTTCTCCACCAAGAAGAGGAACAAGAATTAAGAAAGGACAACCAATTGGTATTCAAGGACTTACAGGAAGAACTTCTGGTTATCATGTTCATGCTCAGATTCACTATCATAGTGGGCAAAGAATCACTAACAGAAAGATTACTCGCCCTTTTGTTGAAAATTACATCAAATTTTTGAGAAAAGGTTCTTATTTGGAATAAATAGGCAAATATGAGAAAGTCACACTTAAATTAATAAATCTTAATAAATATCAATTTCTGGCAAAAATTGTAGTTTGTTATTTTACTTATGTTTAGCAGTTAAGAGCATCTATCAACAGTTAATACTAACTATTTTCATATTCAGCGCTGGCAATGAATTGATTTCATATTTTCTATTTTCACTCGCCTTAACTTTGTGTTTACAAAAGTTTGCTCATAAATCTTGATGTTAAACTGTTACCATCAAAAAATTAATTTATCTTAACGTAAATATTTAACCCTAATTGCTAAAGTTTGAGATAACTTACATATAAGGGGTATCTGTTATAATACCAATTGAGTGTACATAATGATGTAAAGGATAAGTATTATTCGCAGTAGCAAACTCTCTAAATTAGATATTTTTCAGATTATTAAGTCTACCTTGACAGTTTTTTTGCTCACAGGTCAGCTCCAAAGTTACAATAAGACAGTTAAGAAATTACAAATATCAAAATTTGCTATTATTTAAAGATTGACACCACAGTGTAAAAATTAACATAAAAATTCAAATAATTAATTAATTTGTGTTAGATTACAGAAGAATAAACAACAAAAGATCGATCTGTAATGACCGTAACTACAAAAAAATCATAAGTATGAGGATAATTAAGAGTGACTTTTGCTCGAATTAAGTTGTTATACTGGAAAGTACTTAGTTTTTCCCCAATTAGACTTCAACTATCGCAGATAGAATAAAATTAATTATCATAATATAGGAATCAGTAATAATACTGAACCAACAAGTCTTGAAAATATTAGCAGTCAGCAGTTGGGCAAAATTTTTATCTATAGTTAAAATTAAGTCCTATGTTTGAAAAAACTATGAATACTTCTCTAAATTCAACATGATAAATAGCGGAGCTAAATTAATGTACAGATTATTGCTAGCATTAAACTAATAAAAATAGTCACCTGGAAATCTTACCAACCAACCCTAAGATTAATAGGAGATGTAATAGTAAGAGTAGGTGCTAAGAAAAAAAGGAGGTGTAATAGAAAAAAATAATAACTATAGTTCATCCCTTTCTGGGATTGATTAAAAGGTTTATGGTTAGCGTGTTATTTTTCATCTGTTAGATGAGAAATGAAAACCCTCATCTAAATTCTTACCTCATAAAGTGGGAAGAGAAAGGGGGGCAACTATGAGGTACACCCTTCATGTCTAAATAGTTGTCATTTTTGATAATGAGTAGCTGATACATTAATTTGAGATTGCTTGTGTCAGTTTCTTTTAATTGTTAATAGGCTGAAAGCTTAAGTTATGTTACTAACATAATTAGATAGCCTAAAGCTTAAAAATTTATTGTTCATAGCAAACACAATGCGAGGTTACGATCAAACTCTCAGTATGGTAGATTCCTATTCAACTAACTAACATTCAGACAGGCAACTAGAAAGTAGAGTTATGGCTCTAATCCGATAAAGAAAGACTTTTCCGATAAAGAAAGACTTTTACTCTAGCTCAAGCTCTCAGTAAAAGATGAGAAACGTACTAAACGCAAATACATAGTCAGATAGGTAAAAGTTCCAGAATAGTTCATACTTGTCTGCTAGCAAAAATTTTGAATCTATATACTTACGTAAAAGTAAGTTATGGGAAAAAAAGGTAACTATGCGGGTTCTTCTCAATGAGGAGATCAAGGTTTGTCATCACCAGAAAGGTTAAGTAAAACTTGAATCGTCTTGAATGACGAAGATTCTGTTGAGAATGTCCCCAAAAGAGCATTGGCCTGTGAGACCCAAGAGGAGCTACAAAGCAGTTTAGTAAGGATAATAAAAATGATGTTGGCACGACTACCAGCCATAATCTGACACTTTAAACACGAGGGAAAAAAGTTCAATATTAATAAAGTAAGCCCTGCAATAAATATTTATTCAAAGCTTACTTAGAGAAATGCCCAATTTCGAAGACAAAACATAAACCATATAGGTTTGGTCACTAGCTATACTGTCTTAACATAGACAGAAAACTTCTGTAAAGTAATTTATTCTTCAATTTAAGGAGCATGAGGAACGCGACATGATCCAGACTAACAACGTAATCGAAACCAAAATTAAGCCTGAGCTAGATCCTAGCGAATTGTTTCCGCAAACCCCAGCCAGACAACCAGATAATGAGTTAGACATCTTAATCACAGAGAGAGAAGGATATACAGATACTCAGTCTGATGAGGACATTCTGAAGTCTGGTAAAGTTGCTAAGTCTCGTACTAAGACTGCGACTGCGGGCAAAAAAAAGCATTACACTGAAGATTCTATTCGCCTTTATCTACAAGAAATAGGACGAATTAGGCTATTAAGAGCTGATGAAGAAATTGAACTAGCGCGTAAAATTGCAGATTTACTGGAATTGGAGCGAATTCGAGAAGAACTAATGTATCATTTGGATCGAGAACCACAAGTTAGTGAGTGGGCAAATGCTGTAGACATGGAGTTGCTAAAGTTTAAGCGTCGCTTAATACTTGGACGTAGAGCTAAAGAAAAGATGGTACAGTCTAACCTGCGTCTCGTGGTTTCGATCGCTAAAAAGTACATGAACCGAGGTTTGTCATTCCAAGATTTGATTCAAGAAGGTAGTTTGGGATTAATTCGAGCCGCAGAAAAATTTGACCATGAAAAAGGGTATAAATTTAGTACCTATGCAACTTGGTGGATTCGTCAAGCTATTACCAGAGCGATCGCAGACCAATCTCGTACTATTCGTCTACCAGTTCATCTGTATGAAACTATATCCCGGATTAAGAAAACTACCAAACTTCTTTCTCAAGAAATGGGTCGCAAACCTACAGAGGAGGAAATAGCAACTCACATGGAGATGACTATAGAAAAGTTGCGTTTTATTGCTAAGTCAGCTCAACTGCCAATATCTCTGGAAACTCCTATAGGTAAAGAAGAAGATTCTCGACTTGGAGATTTCATTGAGTCAGATGGGGAAACTCCTGAAGACCAAGTATCCAAAAATTTACTACGAGAAGATTTGGAAAGTGTTTTAAATAGTTTAAGTCCACGGGAAAGGGATGTATTACGCTTACGATATGGTTTGGATGATGGTCGGATGAAAACTTTGGAAGAGATTGGTCAAATATTTAATGTAACTCGCGAGCGGATTCGACAAATTGAAGCAAAAGCTCTCAGGAAGTTACGACATCCAAATCGTAATAGTATCCTCAAAGAATATATCCGCTAGAGAAGTTAGGAAGTTAGTTGGTTCTCTATTACTTAGTTTTCTGAGTTCTGTTACTACAGAAATTGTAAGTAGTAGAAGTCAGCTAGATACTATTAGTCAAAGTAGAGATACTCAATTTGTTAAGAGATCAAATATAATTGTTCCTTTTGATAGGGTGTGAAAAACTGGTAAACCCTATCAAAAGGTAATTTTTCCTAAATCATTGTTTTGTGACTAGCATTTTTGTTGAATCGCTCAAAGAGTATTGGATATTATTTTCAGCGCTAAAAGAAAAAATCTGACTATAATAGACTTGTCGCTTTATAACTTAAAAATTCCCCAAAAACCTTGTTCTGTAAGGATTGTAGTTATTGGATAGCAAAAATGCTGGGAATTATTGCTCTGTCTAGGTTAGAGTGATTTTTTCCCTTTATTTAGCGACAACTCTAATGTCTGTTTGAATAACCACTTCGGAAAAATTTAGGGGCAGGGAGGTTGCATGCAACATCTCTAGGGAGTAGAAAACAATGGAAATTTTGTTTGCGCAGCATTCCGCACCGAAAAAATATTCTCTCTCAAGAGAAGAACATTTTTATTATGGCTATTTATTATGGCTAATTAATGAGACTGGATATTAAACAGAACTAGGACGTTTCATGTTTTAAACTCTTCTGTGGTTTGATCTCAAATCCGGGGGAATTGGACATAAAAAAAATATCCAATCCTCATAACTACGCTCATCAAAGTGATTCTCTCTCCTCCTGTACGTCGCCCTACCGACAGCTACTCTAGCTGAGGACTGAGGACTGAGGACTGACTCCTAAAGACTACCAATCTATAACTGTTTAACCGGATTTGATATAAGATAGTTACTATTTTCTAATGTTCGATCTTAGTTCCCAAAACTTGCAAAAATGCTGCTAACCATTGGGGATGAGCAGGCCAGGCAGGAGCTGTAACTAAGTTACCATCAACTACTACTTGGTCTACAGCCACTTCTACATATTTACCACCTGCCCTCAAAACATCAGGACTACAAGCTGGATAAGCAGTACAACGCTTTCCTTCTAAAACGCCAGCAGCAGCTAGCACTTGTAAACCATGACAAATAGAAGCGATCGCTTTGTGATTCTCGGCAAAGTGGTGACATATTTTCAAAATTTTGTCATTGAGACGAATATATTCTGGAGCGCGACCACCAGGAATGACTAGAGCATCGTACTCAGCAGGGTCTATGTCATCGAAGGTAGCATTTAAAGTAAAGTTGTGACCTGGTTTTTCGCTATAGGTCTGGTCGCCTTCAAAGTCGTGAATAGCAGTTTTGATACTTTGACCGGAAGTTTTGTCAGGGCAAACAGCGTGTACAGTATGACCGACCATTTGTAATGCTTGAAAAGGTACCATTACTTCATAGTCTTCTACATAGTCGCCTACCAGCATCAGAATTTTTTTTGCTGCCATATTTCTAACTCCTCTTGATTATTGATTTTACTAATTACAGCTTTTTCAATTATGAATCTTAATTGTTAAATTGTGAAATAAGGTGTTCAACATTTAAGCCATATATATAATTTTTGTCAAAGGCAATAGTTCAATAATTAATAATTTAGAATTAAGAATTTAGAATTACCTCTCCTTTAAAACGGAATTGATTGACTCAAAGGAAATTTTTTATTTTTATCCCCTTAAAAGGGGAGGCTTTATATCACAATTTTTCGGTAAAAGGGAATATAAAATCTACATGATTTTTATACGCATTAAAATTAGGACAGCTAAGAAACTTCAAAACATTACAAGTAAAAGTTTTAACTATAACTGATAATTGATATTATATCATGTCCGCTGGTAAGTAGTCATACAAAATTAATTACACATACTCTCAAGCTAAAAAGCTGATGCTGTAAAAATTACAGAGAATAAGATTAGGTAATTCATGTTTAAACACTTATTGTTTGTGTAAACCTAAGCGTGAATATCTAGAGGAAATGTAAGTTTTTTTTCCAACTTTTAAGCCTTCCTCCCTCTTCCTTATTCCTTGCCTTTACCTGAAAAGACTGATGCTACCAGACTTGATATTACTTCTTAGTTTCAACAATATTCTATAGTTACTTCTTTCTGTTTTTTCCGCAAATATTGAACTAAGTCTTCTATTAAATTACGACGAATCGAAATATTTTTTGGTAATAAAGGATTTTGATAAAATTCATTAATTTTTTGCCCTACTAAAAATAAAATTGAATCTGCTTCTAATATTTCTTCTGCCAACATCACCGCACCATTTTTTCCTGAAGGCAACCTGCCAATATCGCAATTAGACTTTTTCAAAATCTCTGTACATTTGGAAATAGTTAAAATTCCTTCGGTCACTAAATCTATTCCACTTAATTTACCTATGGGTGGCATTTCTTTAGTCATCGTCGTAATATCCATTTCAATAGTTTCTCCCAGAAAATTTGCCACAATATTTCCAGTTGTTCCGCCACAAACAACTCTCCGACCGCGAAAATTTAATAATTTTTCTACATATTCAAAATCTCTATTTTCATCTAGGGGCGGACCTGTAAATATCATTACTGGATTTTTCTTTCGCACATAAATTCCAACGAAAGAGGCATCATCTCCAATTTTGCCTCCATAGAGATTATGAGTTTTTTTAATGACATTTTGAACAATATTTCTAGCAGTATGAGTATGATTTATAAATAAAGATTCGATATATTTAGCAATATTATCCCAACCCCAACCAAAATTTAAACTAACTCCTAAACCCGCGTACAAAACTCCGTCACTAATAGCTCCTAAGAAATCGCCTTTTTCTAGCTTACCTTCAGAGAAAGTAATTTTTTTATCTAATATTTTTTCTGTTTTGTTTTCTAACTGAAATAATTTACCTTTTTTAAAATATAAAACGGGAGGGTTATCAAAGTTAATTACTAGAAAGTTATTATTTTTGGGATTAATTTGAATTACGGTAAAGGTAGCATAGGCAATTTTTCTAACTTGACAAATAGGTAAAGTACCGATGACTGTTTCAATTACATCTTCTAAAGAAACGTCATCATTATTCAACATATTAATCAAAATTTCTGTGGTTAAAGTGGCTAGAATATTAGCTTTTACACCACTGCCTAAACCATCAGACAAAACGATAATAGTTTTATTTTCGACTTTGCGGAATTTAACTTGGTCGCCACATAATTCTTCGCCTTTTTTATTGAGACTAAAATTGTAAATATCTAAAAAATTTTCCATTTATATCAATCTTATTTGAGTTGTGGGAATAGGGAATAGGGAGCAGGGAATAGTTCATTAATGGATAATGGATAATTGATAATTACCTCTGGTTAAAACCGTTACGGAATTGAATATCAGGAATATTTTCTTTTTTTTTCCCTTAAAAGAGGAGGCTTTAAACCAGAATTATTTAATTATTAATTATTAATTATTCGGTAACAGGGAAAAGGGAACAGGGAACAGATATGGAAGAAACACCTAAGCATTAACGAAGTCAGAAGTCAGAAGTTATTTTTGTAACGGGTATTTGAGCAACTCTCCAAAAATATTTCGCCTTAAAGGCAGGGTTGCGCGACCCAATTATTTTGATAAAATTATCACAAATGATTTAGGATTGCTATATATATCAATCAGTTACCAGTACCTGTACAATAAGGAGAGTTGAAATACGGAATCTTCTTTTTTTATCTTGTTAAAAGAGGAGGCGTAACTACCCAAATTTTTCGGTCAGCTATCAGCTTATTATCAATTATTTATTACCCATTTTCACAGACATAATTAATATTAAACTGGAGATGTTATAGCAAAGAATGAGTTGGTTAGGACTTATGTGGATAATAACACTGTTGCCTGTTGCCTGTTGCCTGTTGCCTGATTAGAGAGTCTCTTGATTTACCATTTTGATAATTTTTAATAAACTGACTTTTGTTTCAGCAGTTGTTTCTCCTAATAAACCAGCAATTTCTTGCACTACTTTCATCTGATGATCGACTACTTCATTTACTTTACTAACTGTTTCGTTTCTCAGATTAATCATTTCTTGTTTTCGTTGCCATTCATAGGTAATATCAACCATAATACAAGCAATTAAATTTTGGTCGCGAATGGGAAAAATTACTTCTTTGACATATACAATATCTGCTTCAGAATTTGCTTGATTTTCAGGTTTATATTTTTTTTCTTTTCCTCGAATTACTTCATCTTTTTCCCAGACTTTTTGAAAGTCTGCTAAATCTTCTAAAACTATAGATGCTGGTTGACCAATAATCTCTGTTTGGTTGACATTAAACATTTTACAAAATGCTGGATTAACTAGAGTAATATTCATCTGGGTGTCAACAACAATTAAGCCATTGGGGTCATATTCCCAGAGGATTTGCCAGAGATTTTTTTCGTTAGTCAAAATAATTTACTCCTTTGGTTTATTGATAGTGGGTAAGATTTCTGCTTGGAATTTTTGTTCGATATTTTCGGGGTTAATTTTGATGAATACTTGGTTTTTGTATTTCATTACAATTCCATCACTACAAGATTCTAAACAAAATGAACCTTTTAATTCTATTTTGTCTTCTAGGTGATATTCGCTAATCATACTTTGAAGTTTGGGCAATACTTCATAAACTCCTAGTTGATGACAAGCAGAACCCATACAAAGATATAAATTTTCTTTTTTCATAGTTCATTCTTGAGTAGGGGAGTGGGGGAGTAGGGGAGAACTAAACATAATAATAATTAACACCAACTGGTTAATAATTATCAAAAAGGTTATTTTACCTGTATTAATTACTTAATAATTGAAGTTTCATCTAAGTCTAGCATTCTTTTTTCAAATTGGTATAAAAATAGTTGGTCAGAAAGAGTTAAGAGAATAAAGAAAAAAATTTAACAGTGAAGAAGGTGAGTATAGGTAAAGTCAAAAGTCAATTTTAACTCTCAATAAAAAACAAATAGGAAGATATTTTTGGCGATAGGAAGTTGGAAATTTTTACCTCTACTGATACTTCTTGGATGCTAATTTTATATTGATAATTTTTTTCCTTCTTGCTTATTCCTTCTTTTAATTGCCATAAGCTACATCTAAGAATCAGGTGAATATAGGTGAAGTCAAAAGTCAATCTTTGCCATCAAGAAAAAACAAAAAGAAAGATACAACAGATTCCACTAAGGGTGAGATACATCCATCGCGGGCAAGATGCCCACACTACAAATATTTAATTGTTAATCTCTATACTTCTTATTTATGGGAGGAATATGTTGTATTTTTGGCGATAGGAAGTTGGAAATTTTTACCTCTACTGATACTTCTTGGATGCTAATTTTATATTGATAATTTTTTTCCTTCTTGCTTATTCCTTCTTTTAATTGCCATAAGCTACATCTAAGAATCAGGTGAGTATAGGTGAAGTCAAAAGTCAATCTTTGCCATCAAGAAAAAACAAAAAGAAAGATATTTTTTGCCATAGGGAGTTGGAAATTTTCACCCCTACTAATACTTCTTGGAAGTTAATTTGATATTAATAATTTTCTTTCTTCTTCCTTCTTCCTTCTGATTTATTCCTTGTTTTACAGGAAGATATTTTTGGTGATGGGGAGTTGGAAATTTTCACCCCTATTGATACTTCTAGGATGTTAATTTTATATCGATAATTTTCTTCCCTCTTCCTTCTTCCTTCTTCCTTCTTCCTTCTTTTAATTCCGATAAACTTCATCTAAAATATTGCCATTTGCCGCAATTAATTGAATATGTAATGGCATTTTACCTGCTGCATGAGTCGAACAACTGAGACAAGGATCGTAAGCTCGAATACCTGCTTCAACCCTGTTTAACATTCCTTCTGGAATTTGATTATTGTGAATATAATGTTTGGCTATTTGAGTAACAGTTTGATTCATTGCCAGATTATTTTGACCAGTGGCAATAATCATATTTACTTTCTGAATAATTCCATTTTCATCTACTTTGTAATGATGGAATAAAGTACCTCTTGGCGCTTCACTAACTCCCACTCCTTCCAGACAGTTAATACCAGCAGTAGCGCGAGTGCGAGGAGAAACAATATCTGGGTCATCTATCAATTGTTCAATTCTTTCTAAACAAGCAATAATTTCTATCAAACGAGCATAATGATAAAAGAAAGAAGAAGTAGGAACACCACCTACCCGCTCTTGCATTTCTTTTAATTCTCGGTCTGCTTTTTCTGTACCTATCTGAGAACAAACATTTAAACGAGCAAGAGGTCCGACACGATAAATTCCATCGGGATAACCCATTGGTTTGTAATAAGGGAACTTCAAATAAGACCAACTTTCCACTGCTTCCCCTAAAAATTCCTGATAATTATCTTCGCTTAAATTATCAGCAACAATATTACCTTCACTATCAGTAAACCTGAGCTTTCCGCCGTAATGTTCCCAGTCACCATTTGCGCCAACTAATCCCATGAATAATGATGGAAACTTACCAAAAACTTCGGCTTCAGTTTTCAGTTTATCGTCTAATAAACCCTTAAACAAACTAATAGCAATATTAGTAGTTTCAAAAGATTCTGAGAGACGATTTTTTATCCATTTTCGCCCTTCTTCAGATAAGGGAGAACGTACACCACCAGGTACCGCCCAAGCAGCATGAATTTTTTTAGCTCCTAATAATTCTATGACTGTTTGACCGAACTGCCGAAGTCGAATTCCTGCCCTAGCTAAATCTGGATTTTCCTCCATTAAACCAAAGATATTTCGTTTAGCTGGGTCGCTATCCCAACCTAATAGAAAATCAGGACTACTAAGATGGAAAAAACTTAAAGCATGGGATTGAGTTAACTGCCCTAAATTCATCATTCGGCGCAATTTTTCTCCTGCGGAAGGAACTTGCACTGCGAGAATTTTATCCCCTGTTTTAGCAGAAGCTAATAAATGACTTACTGGGCAAATTCCACAAATTCTAGCTGTTATTCCTGCCATTTCTGTAAAGGGTCGCCCTTCACAAAATTTTTCAAAGCCACGATATTCTACGACATGAAATCTACAGTCGGATACTTCTCCCGCATCATCTAATATTACTGATATTTTGGCATGACCTTCGATTCTAGTTACTGGGTCGATGACTATTGTTTTAGACATAGTTTATTTCTCTCCATTTAGTAAATAAATAATCTCTAGATTTTGATAAATTTGTCAAAGCTATTTTTGTGAGTAAGTAACTAATGTGATGAAAAGGAAACAAGAAAGTAATCTTAGTAGTGGCGTGACACAGCTAAAACTGTGCATTAGCTTTTAACTTAAAAATTCTTACTTTTGACTTTTGACTTTTGACTTTTGAATTGAATCTAATGCACCATTTTAGCTGTGTCTATCTACTAGGTTCGCGTTAAAATTTGCCCTTGATAAAAAGGAAACAAGAAAATAATTTTAGTAGTTTTGCTTGAGGAAACAAAACCTAACTTACTTAAATTAAACTCTAGTGTAGGATGGCAGAAATAACTAACCAGTTACAAAATTCTAAAAGCCTTACCAATCAATATTTTTGAGGGCGAATGCCATTTGCTTCGCATAACTATCGTTAACGCCCCTACGACTTTTAACTTCTGTGTAGTGGCACTAGGTTTTGAGAATATTATAAAATTTATTTCTCAAAGCTACCTCTACTTTGTTTATCAGTTTTCTTCTAATTACAAGTGCGGGCTTTTTGCCAAGGTTTTCGAGAATTCCAGATACCTAAACCTGCTTGTTTGGCAGAATTTTGAGCATTAATATAAGCAGTTTTTGAACTAGGACAAGTATCATTTAGATGTTTACAGAAAAGGGAAGCTTTTCCTTCGCTGGTTGTAAATTAATGGAAGTATGATCTTTAAATACTTCTGAAACTATCCGTTGATGACTACTCTTTCCTGTATCGTTTATTAATACTATTGTACCTCTAGGAATTAATGTTTCAAGTCTACTTTTAGCAGCCTCAAAAAACGGACTATCTCGATAATCTGGTCCATCAATACAAGCAAGTTGTAGCCGACATCGTTGTGAATTTCCTTCCCAAGGAATGCGACATTGTGACATGGTAACTTCTAAAGTATCTCCATCAATAATTTGAGAAATTCTTGCTTGTTGGGTAGCTAAAGATGGGGGAGTATTTAATAAAGATAAAAGTATTAAAATTCCACAGGATATAACAGTTAAAATCAGACTTATTTTGTGTTTTTTCATCAGTTTTTTTTGACTAACTAATACTGTGGGTTCAGTTGAGGAATGTTCGCCGAGCTTATCCGGAAGATAAACCTAACAAAAATATATATCTGTTGGGTTGCGCTACCGCTTAACCCAACCTACCCTAGCTGAATTCTGTCTCCTGACTCCTGTCTCCTAACTCCTTCTTCAATATATATCTGTTGGGTTGCGCTACCGCTTAACCCAACCTACCCTAGCTTAATTCTGTCTCCTGACTCCTGTCTCCTGACTCCTTCTTCAATATATATCTGTTGGGTTGCGCTACCGCTTAACCCAACCTACCCTAGCTTAATTCTGTCTCCTGACTCCTGTCTCCTAACTCCTTCTTCAATATATATCTGTTGGGTTGCGCTACCGCTTAACCCAACCTACCCTAGCTTAATTCTGTCTCCTGACTCCTGTCTCCTGACTCCTTCTTCAATATATATCTGTTGGGTTGCGCTACCGCTTAACCCAACCTACCCTAGCTTAATTCTGTCTCCTGACTCCTGTCTCCTGACTCCTTCTTATTTTACCCAAACTTAATCATTTCTCGACCTTGCATTTTTGGAATTTCACCCTTTAATAAAGGTTCTAAAGTAGCCTTAATTCTATCGGCAGAAGGCGGACATCCAGGCATAAAAATATCCACTGGAACAACTTCATGTACTGGTCGAACTTTATCAAGTAATTCTGGTACAATTCCCGGCGCATTTGGTAATTGTTGATTTTCGTCTGCCAACTCTAAATAACTTCTTTCTAAAACAGGTTTAGTACCACCAAGCATATTTCGCATAGCTGGCACATTAGCAGTAACAGCACAATCACCAAAAGAAATTAACGTTTTAGTCTTTTTTCTTACCTCAAAAATTATTTCTAAATTATCCTGATTAGCAATACCTCCTTCCACCAAACAAACATCTACATTTTCTGGATATTCTTTAATATCGCTGCCAACCGGACTATAAACAACCTCGACATGATTTGCTAATTCAAACAACCATTCATCTAAGTCGAGAAACGACATATGACAACCAGAACATCCAGCTAACCAAACTGTGGCAAATTTTATTTTATTTGACATAATTAATACCTTTAATTAGGGAACAGGGAATAGGGAACAGGGAACAGGGAATATAAAAGCACTCAAATTTTCTGTTTCAAAGGAATAGTATTTGCTTGCGTGCTTGATTTTTATTAGGTTATCGCTACTTTTACAGCGCTAGGCAATTATCTGTTATCTGTAATTAATTGTGCGTTGCAACGCACCCTACTAAACTGTGGCAGACTTTATTTTTTTCGACATAATTAATACCTTTAATTAGGGAATAAGGAGTAGGGAATAGGGAATAGAGAATAGGGAACAGGGAATTTTATAAATTCAGTCTCTAACTATAATTTCAATAGTTGCTCTAAAACACCTTTTACTATCCACAATAAATAGATTAGCCAAAATAGAAATCAAACAAATTAACTTTAGACTTCAGACTTCAGACTTCAGACTTCATTTACCTTGTCCATTGTTTATTCTCCCTAGCATTGACCAAAAATTCCAACTTAGAGCGATCGCGCTCCATTTCAGCTACCGTTGCCCCCTTACGGAAAATTGCACCAGTGGGACAAGCATCCACACACTTACCACAAGCAGTACAAGCATCCACCTCTCCCCAAGGTTGATTCAAACCAGAAACAATATAACAAGCAGCACCACGACTTCCCACATCCCAAACGTGCGCTCCCTCTATTTCATCACAAACCCGCACACAGCGAGTACACAAAATACAACGATTATGATCTATACCAAACTGTTTGTGAGATAGATCCATTCCCCGATCTGGGAAACGATAGGGAAACCGAGTATGATCCATCCCCACCTCTACTGCCATATTTTGCAATTCGCAATTCCCATTCGCAACACAAACTGCACAAACATGGTTGCCCTCAGAAAATAACAACTCCACCAACATCCGTCGATATTCTTGCAATTTCTGAGTTTGAGTCTGAATTTCCATTCCCTCCGCAACTTGAGTTACGCAAGCAGGCAATAATTTTTTCACCCCAGAAATTTCTACCAGACACAACCGACAAGCACCAATATCCGTCACTCCCTCCAAATGACAGAGAGTGGGAATGTGAACTCCCGCTTCCTTAGCAGCTTCAAGAATAGTAGTTCCCTCCTCCACTGCAATTTGATTGCCATCAATAGTTAACGTTTTTACTGACATATTTTTTTTCTCCTAATATTATATTAAATCCGGTAGCATTGGTATAACTAGATTCATAGTGTGGAGACCCACCCCTAACCCCTCCCAGGAGGGGAAGATGAGGATATGGGGAGATTAAGAAAGTTTTGGCAATGGCGCTCGTGAAGATAACATTTTTTTAGAACGAACTAAGCTAATTTGATATTACACCTCTTCTAAAAGTAAAATTGCAGAGCTTTTCAACTGTTATAAACCACTTAAATATTTAGGGAGTTAACATTTTGGTTACTCTCTCATCCAAATGCTCTGTTAGTTGACTTCTCTAGCAAGGCGATCGCCATCTCCTACATTCTCCTGACTCCTAATATCATTTCAAGTTAATAGCGCACCTCCTTCTTCTCTCCTGACTCCTGACTCCTGACTCCTAAGTTAATACCTTACCATTGCTAGAAAACTCCGACTCCTGCAATAAATCTAGATACTCTTGCTTAAAATAGCGCAACGTACTCAAAACCGGATTAGGTGCAGTCATTCCCAAACCACACAAACTAGTATCCTTCACCACATAAGACAACTCCTCCAACCTTTCCAAATCTATAGAAGTCGCTTGTTTATTCAAAATCTTAGTCAACAAAGCATATAACTGCACCGTACCAGTGCGACAAGGAATACATTTTCCACAAGTTTCACCACGACAAAATTCCATGTAAAACTGCGCCACCTCAACCATACTAGTTTCCTTATCCATAATCACCATACCACCCGAACCCATCATGGAACCAACTTTGCTCAGAGAGTCATAGTCTACAGGAGTGTCAATCATGGAAACAGGAATACAGCCACCCGAAGGTCCCCCTGTTTGTACCGCTTTCACTTCCCCACCAGGAACACCACCTCCCATTTCCTCAACAATTTCCCGCAGAGTTATTCCCATCGGTACCTCAATTAAACCGTTATTTCTAACTTTACCTGTGAGAGCGAATATTTTTGTGCCTTTGCTATTTTTAGTGCCAATACTAGCGTACCACTCTGCACCTTTTTTCAGAATAGGAGCAATGTTGGCGAAAGTTTCCACGTTATTAATTAGAGTTGGATATCCCCAAAGTCCAGACTGAGCAGGATATGGCGGACGGGGTACGGGGTTGCCACGTTTGCCTTCCACTGATTGAATGAGGGCGGTTTCTTCCCCACAAACAAATGCACCAGCACCGATGCGGATATCAATTTTGAAGTCAAAAGGACAGTCGAATATTTGACTACCCAAGAGTCCGTATTTTTTTGCTTGTTGAATAGCTTTTTGTAACCGTTGGATGGCGAGGGGATACTCAGCACGAACGTAAATGAAACCGTGATTTGCTCCCACAGCATAACCAGCGATCGCCATTCCTTCCAATACTAAATGGGGGTCGCTTTCTAATACGCTCCGGTCCATAAATGCACCAGGGTCGCCTTCATCACCGTTGCAGATAATATATTTCTGACCTTCTGGCATTTTGGCAACGGTTGCCCATTTTAAACCAGTGGGATAACCGCCACCACCCCGACCGCGCAAACCACTACGAGTAATTTCGTCCACGACTTCACTGGGAGTCATTTCATGTAAAGCATGGTACAGAGATTGATATCCACCGACGGCGACATATTCTTCGATGCGTTCGGGATTAATTTTGCCTGTGTGTTCCCTGACGATGCGGAGTTGATGAGAAAAGAATGGGTGTTGGGAGTCGCCTTTAATGACTTCGGTGGTCCCCCCATTGAGTGCATCGATAATACTGGCAGCGTTTTCGGGTTCTACTTCTTCGTATAGGGTGTCGTCGGGGTCTATTTGTACCAGGGGACCGCGTCCACAAAATCCCATACAACCTACTCCTACTACTTCGACACGTTCTTCCAACCCTGCTGTTTTAACTGCATTTTTCATGTTTTTCATTACATCTACAGAATTAGCAGCTTGACAACCTGTAGATGTGCAGCAGTGAACTCGAATGCTTTTTTGTCTATTTTTTTCTGTTTCGGCAATGTCGAGCAAGTCTTGATAGTCCATCTATTATTCTCCATTTATAGCGATAAATATTGAGCGATCGGCAGTTATAGCGCTATGTGCAAGTCAATCAGAAGTCAAAAGTCAAAAGTCAAAAGTTAGAAATCAGAAGTCATCCCTGACTAACAGCGCAAGTCAGAAGTTAGAAATCAGAAATCAGAAGTCAGAAATCATCCCTGACTAACAGCGCAAGTCAGAAGTTAGAAGTAAGTCAAAAGTTAGAAATCAGAAGTAATCCCTGACTAACTTTGGGCATTTATAAATGTCCGCGCCCTATTTGTGTAGTGCTATAGCTTTTTTTTCTTTCCTTGAATTTGATTTTGATTTATAAATCAGTAAAAATAGATCGTTAAATAATTAAGTGAGATGGTTTTTCGGTGGTGGTGCATTGTAATGGTCGTGCGTTGCATTATTTTGCTTACGAGGTACGGCAGTGGGAGCATCTTGCTCCCGTACCAAGCATCCCTTGTTTCTTGTATACCATTACTATGCAGGACTACTGGTTTTTCTTAGTTTCCATCTTACCTAAATATTCTAACTTCACAACTGGATTCTTTCTCTAGCTTTAAATATTTCCACAATCAAAAAATATCAACTTTTAATCAGGTAAAACTTTACTTAAATATCTATGTTTACCCATGGAATTTTGACTGTTGATTTTTGGCTAAATTTACTCCTGCCAACCTTTAATTTTTTCCATAACTACTTCTGGAGTTTGTTTACCTGCGACGCTACCATCAAAAACCACTGCTGGCGCAATCCCACAAGCACCTAAACAACGAGCTGCCATCAGAGAAATTTGATCGTCTGCTGTTGTTTCTCCTACTTTTATATCTAATTCTTTTTCTAGTGCTTTAATTACTTCTCCACCACCTTTTACATAACAAGCAGTACCCATACATACCACACAAGTATGAGCACCATTAGGCTTAAGTGAAAAAATATGATAAAAAGTTGCTACTCCATAAACTCTACTCAATGGTAACTTTAAACCTCGTGCTATATACATCAAAACATCAGATTCTAAATAACCAAATACTGATTGTGCTTTATGCAATACTTCAATTAAAGAATCTTGACGATATTGATTCCGCTTCATTGTAATATCTAACTGTTTAAAGCGTTTATCGCCACTAGGATGACCCTTTTTTTGTTGTTGATAATCTTTGCTTTTAGTATCTTTCGTGGCAGTTTCCATTTCTATAATACTCCTCAACTTACTGCTCTTGGTATTTGCTTTTGATAGTAGTCGATATTTACTTAATATTTACTGCCTGCTTATTCAAGTTTTAATTTATTTATATTGTTACATATTACTATTTTTTTGAACCACTTGATTCACATTTTATTACATTTTTTTCATCTTGTTTAATAAACAACTTGTTTGTTGTTTAATTTGGCTTTAAGACTGAGCTTAAATCTTTAATAATTATTCAACAAAATCACTAAAATCAACTAAATTTTTAAATCATATAGAAAGGAACGATTTGGTGAGCAAATAGACTGATGATGAACGTTAGATAAGGAAATACTTTTCCCATTATTGCCTGTTATATGAAATCTGGTTGAACAACCTCACTTCAATTCAGTAGTCTGTTCTCTGTAGAGGATGCTAAACCCTTCAACGTTT
The DNA here is from genome assembly GCF_010672695.1 of Okeania sp. SIO1H4. Lineage (NCBI taxonomy): Bacteria > Bacillati > Cyanobacteriota > Cyanophyceae > Oscillatoriales > Microcoleaceae > Okeania > Okeania sp. SIO1H4. The sequence goes on along the minus strand of NZ_JAAHGB010000007.1, from coordinate 75,405 downwards.
TTAGTATTGCTATAAATTTCACTATTCCCTATCTGTCTAAATTGGAGCTATGTGCAATTAAACGGATTTGATATTCCCTATTCCCTGCCATAATACCAAATCTCAAAATTTTGCTACATTTAGCTAGGGAGAAAAGCAGTAAGTAGAGAGCAGGGAGAGATTTGCCATTGAAGTCAGAAGATGGTTTTTTCAACTCTGATTGAATACTTATAAATTAAATAGACATAAAAGTGGAAATTACACATTACACATATAAAGCATTTTTTGCGCTTTTTTTCAGAAAATTTCTTCCCTGTTGCTTCTCTTGATGCCTTTTCCTTTGCGTCTGTCGAACCCCGTGGGGTCGCACAACTGTTGCCTATTTCTGCAAAAAGTCTATTCTTTTTCGGAGATGTCTAATAAACACAAAGCAGGGAGATATGAAAAAAAACAAAGATATATTTCTCACACTGTGCGTATTGAAATACATCTCTAGTTTAAATCTCCTAAAATTATTTGTGGGGTATTATAACTGGTCCTGTCTTCTGACTCTCTTGTATAATTTTTGTAGAGTAAAGAATGGGTTAAAACATAGACTAACGATCGCTTTTAGACAGGGAAATGTTTTTCCCACTTTTGCCTTCTGGAGTCGTTCTCTAAATATAGAACAGATTCCTAGTAAATGAGGTACAGTCCTTAACTTGATAAATTCTCACCATTCAGAAAAACTGGTTGAAAAATCTTTGTTGCCGTACCTCATCAACTTGAAATACTGTGTATTATCGTCGCTACGTTTCCGTTGTGTTTTGAGCGTTAGGTCTTAAGTATTAGGGCATTGCTGAATTAAGGTATGAAAGTAGGTTTATAGGGAATAGGGAATTACGTTTCCATTGTGTTTTGAGCGTTAGGTCTTAAGTATTAGGTCATTGCTGAATTAAGGTATGAAAGTAGGTGTATAGGGAATAGGGAATAGGGAACACCGGATCTGGGAATTAATATTAACAAGTAGTTCAAACCATCCAAAATAAAAAATCCCAAATACAAAATTCTCAAATCATACCCAGAATCAGCAACGCCAGTATTAGGAAGAAAATTTTTCAGCACTATTCGGAGCAGTTGGGTTTTCAAACCCCACAGCTACCTGTAGAGTCTACAAACTTGTTAAGATTGATACACTCAATAAGATTGAACCATTAACCATTAACCTAAAACCTATAACATTCTTCAATTAGGAGATGATATTACTTCCTGAAATTTATCTTCCCAAGAACCTTCTAAACGCGGACCTTGAATTTGTACAACAGCAGAAGCTAGATAATTTCCCCAACGTGCAGCTTGAATAGGTGTGTAACCATGGGTAAGGCCAAATAACACACCTCCCGCAAAAGCGTCCCCCGCACCAACAGTATCGATCGCTTTCACAGGAAACCCTGGTACAGGAGTAATTTTTTGATCTTTGGCAACTAAACAACCTTCCTTACCATTAGTAATAAAAGCTGTTTCTACCAACTCCCCAATTTTAATAGCACATTCTTCTAAAGACTCAATTCCACAGAAACTACGAGCTTCATCAGCATTGCAAAATAATACATCACAATAATTTGACGCTACTTCGCGGAAGTCATCAGCAAACATATCTACTAAAAACTGGTCAGAGAAAGTAAAACACACTTTAACTTCTTGACGCTTAGAATCTTCCATTGCTTGAATACAAGCTTGCTTTGTATCCGGTCCAGTCCACAAATAACCTTCTATATAACTGTATTTACAACGCTTAATTTGTTCTGCATCAATATCATTAGCACTGAGACTCACAGATACTCCCAGATTAGTACACATGGTACGTTCGGCATCAGGAGTTGTCAGTACCACACAAGTACCAGTAGGTCCATTTTCTGTAGATGTAGGAACTACATTAAATTCAATTTTGGAGTCGAGCATATCTTGACGGTACAACTCACCATTAGGATCGTTGGCGACTTTGGCCACAAAAATACCCGTTCCTCCACTCTGAGCGATCGCTATCATGGTATTTGCTGCTGACCCTCCAGAACGCATTTGTAAGGGTATGTGTTCTAGGTCATGCAATATTCCTCCTTGTGTTGGAGCATCCATCAGAGTCATTCCGCTTTTTTGGAGGGAATGTTTAGCGATTAAGTCTTCTTCTACAAATGCTAGGATGTCTACTAAGGCGTTACCTACGCCAAATACGTCTAATTTTTGGGTATTTGCTGCTGTCATCTATTTTTCTATTTTTTGGCCACTTAGGCATAATATCATGTCTGGATAAAATGTATAATTTTGATTATGATGTCTGGTTGAATATTTATAAATTAAGTTAGTGGGGTAGTAGGGAGAATAAGGAGATTTGTCTTGTTATTGAGATAATAGGTTTTTTGATCACTAATTATCCTGATTTAATATAAGTACCATTAGGACAAAATACTTTCGTTCAAAGGGAACAGGAAGTAAAATGTCCTAACCTGCACTCATGTACCATAAATTATGAAATAGAAGAAGAGAAGATTTACTTAGTTTAGTCTCAAACTGGCCTTATACCTGGAATTATCATTTTCTTTGTGGGTTTAATACCCCACCGTCAACGGGGGTGTTCACGCATTACTTGGGGGAGCGAATCCCCATGTAATTTTCCTCCTGTCTCCTGTCTCCTGTCTCCTGTCTCCTTCTTCAAGTTTTATTAACTACACTTGATTTAAGATTGTTGAATGACCCAGAGTAGTTAACATTGAAACCATCAGGTAAAATCGCATCAGCTAACTTAGCACGACTTAAATTAACCTCACTTAAATTAGTATCAAGTAAATTTACCCAACTTAAATCAGCACCATTAAAATTAGCTTTAGTCAAATTAGCAGCAGACAAATTAGAACTGTTGAGATCGACTTTACTGAAATTAGCCTTAGTCAGATTTGCACTACTCAAGTCTGTAACAATTAAATATGAACCAGTTAAATCAGCTTTACTCAAATCTGCCCCTACTAAATTAGCACCAATCAAACTTACATATTTCATATTTGCATAAATCAGACAAGCATAGCTAAGACTAGCACTAAAAAGAAAAGCACCATCTAGATTCGCTTGAGAAAGGTTAGCGCAAAACAAAAAAGCACGATTTGCATCAATTTTTGAGAGATTAGCACAACTTAAGTTCGCATTACTCAGATTAGCTTCACATAATTTAGCACTTGTTAAGTTAGCTTCACTTAAATTTGCCCCTACTAAATTTGTACCACTCAAATTAGCATTACTAAGATTGACTCCACTAAGGTTAGCATTTGTCAAATCAGCATCACTAAAATCAGAATTACTAAAATCAGCACCACTCAGATTAATACCACTAAGGTCAACTTCCGGCAGCTTTATTGCTATAAAGTTTCTATTACCATTAGTATAATCTTCTCGTATTTTCTTGGTATCTCTTATGGGCATCTACGCTAAATAGTTTAGGTTTGTTCTCAGTACTATTATCTCAAAATACTAATCAATTATAATAAAGCTTAATTTTTTATTAAGTAAAGAAAAGCGATAGCTATATACTCAAGAAGAAAAATGATAGATCCTCAACTAAAAATTGTTTCTCTAATTCCTAGTGCTACAGAAATTGTTGCAATATTGGGATTAACGGATGCTATGGTGGGTAGAAGTCACGAATGTGACTATCCTCCAGAAATTCAAAACTTGCCTGTTTGTACTCAGCCTAAATTTAATCCTGAGGGAAGTAGTCGTGAAATTCATAATCGAGCTACGGAGTTATTACAATCAGCTTTGAGTGTCTACCGTGTAGAAACAGAAACCCTAGAAAAATTAGAACCTACTCATATTATTACTCAAGCTCAATGTGATGTTTGTGCTGCTAGTTTGGCAGAAGTAGAAGCTGTAGTAGCAAATTTAACTAAAAGTCATCCTCAAATTATTTCATTACAGCCTAATTTATTGGCAGAAGTTTGGGCAGATATGGAACAAGTAGCAATGAGTTTAGGAGTGGATGGAAATGAAGTAATTTCTCAGTTAAAATATAGGGTTAAAGCTTGTTCGGAAAAAACTCAAAATTTACCAGTTAATGATATTCCGAAAGTAGCTTGTATTGAGTGGAGCAATCCGCTAATGGCAGCAGGAAATTGGATACCAGAATTAGTTAAGTTAGCTGGGGGAAATTCATTATTTGGAGTAGTGGGAAAACATTCTCCATGGTTAAAATGGGAAGAGTTATTAATTGCTAATCCAGATATTATAATTTTCATGCCTTGTGGTTTTGATTTAGAACGTACTCACCAAGATACTATGGAGTTAATTAATCGTCCAGAATGGCAAGATTTACCTGTAGTTAAATCGGGGAAAGTTTACATTACAGATGGTAATTCTTATTTTAATCGTCCAGGGCCGAGATTAGTCGATTCTTTAGAAATTTTAGCGGAAATTTTACATCCTGAATTATTTAATTTTGGTTATGGAGGAATAGGTTGGGTGAAGTTATCTTAAGTATAAGATCAAATTCGCTATTCTTAAATCAGGAGGAAAATACAGTTATAAATATTTGTTAATGGTAAAGATGGAGTAGATAAATAACGAATAAGATATGTTTACCTCATACAAATAATTGCTAAAAATATTACTTAACCTGACTTATTATTTGATAATTGAAGTGTTCAATAAGTAGAACATTGTTTTTAGGAGATTGGTATAACTTTATTGAGTACGCTTTACATTCTTTTTGCGTAGCATTTCCGCACCGAAAGGATGCCTTAGAATTACACACTTACTTTTCATTTGTGCAAAGGAGTTGCCTGAGAACTTGAAGTTAAGCAGAACAGAAAACTTGCCAAAAACAAAGAGATACAGCAGATTTAGTGCTATATGAAGTACAAATATTTAAGAAAACCTCGCCCGATCGGACGGGGTTTAAATAAAGTCTTTGTAGTGCGGGCATCTTGCCTGCCAAAGATGTAGCTCACTTATATGAAACAAGCTGTAAATTAAATTAAATCTCAAATAATATATTTTTATAGTTAAGTTAATTCGGTATAACCAAATATCAAACTATTAGATAAGTATTCGGGTATTAGGTGAGAGAAGTTGTTTAATTATTACTCCTTGTTCCCTATTTCCATCTCAATATCCTTCGTTCTATTTGATCTAACTATTTAACATCTAGCAATTTTCATAAGGAGTAAGATACAAAATTATAGATTTTACCGAACAGTTCATTTTTCAATAAGCAATAGGGAGTCAAAATACAACTTTAATTTATGCTTCTAGAGAAACCCTATATTCCTGACTTAGCATAATTAGTTTTAAGCTTTAATTCTATAGTATTCAGATGGTGTGCCATGTACAAACAACAAGTACAAAAAAGAAGTAAACCTCAAACAATTTCAGACATTGAATTAATCAATATCTGGTTACAACAAATTCCTCCTATAAATAAATCATTTCATTTATATATAGCTCAAATGTTCCTGAAATTTGTCAAAAAGCCACTAAAAAAAGTAACTCAAGTAGATGTTATAGCCTTTGCAAATATTCAGGGTATTCGCTCTAATAATCGAGAATTAGATCGAAATAAACGATTAGAAACTATTAATTCTTTGCTAAAATTTGGTCAGCAAACCGGTATACTCCCTAATACTCAAAAAAAGATCTTGTCTCCTACTATTAAAAACTTCAACAAATCAGCCCCCTCTAAAAACAAAACAGAAAATAATTCTACTACTCGGAAAATACATAAACAGCCCTTAAATTGGTTTAAACTGTTGAACATCCAGCTAGCTTCTACCTTATTAATTATTTTCGTGTTACTTATGGCAATCTTAAAACTATTTCAAGAAGTGGGTGGGGGCGCAAATGCTGGCGATGAAAATTGGCCAGAAACAGTAGCTATTATGCCTGAGATTGAGCCAACTGAGAATTGGGCCTATCCAATAAATGTACCCAGAATACGAGCTTTTCTCGATACAATCGCTGTAACAGAAGGCACCACAGGTCCTCAAGGTTATTATCGTCAATACACAAACGACCATTTCTCTGGCTTTGAAGACCACCCTAGAGAGATGAAATGTGGCATTGATAGGAATAACGAAAAACTTTGTTCTGATGCAGCAGGTAGATATCAGTTTCTGAGTACATCTTGGGACCTCTATGCTCCTATGGTAGGTGCTAAGAACTTTGGCCCTACTTATCAAGACCGTGTAGCGATAGAATTGATTCGAGAAAAAGATGCTCTGGAGGACATTGAACAAGGGAGAATTGAAGAAGCTTTTAGAAAGTTATATATGGTTTGGCCTTCATTTGGAGAAACACCTACAGAAGTTGAGCGGCTCATGCCTAAACTTATAGGAACTTACAATAATAACTTGGCTCGGTATCAACCCTCTGAGATATCTTCAGAACAAGAATCTCAAATGTAGTTTGAAGTATTCGTTTGAAGAAGGTGGGGAGATGGGGAGATGGGGGGATGGATTTGATATAAAATATCACTTCTAACTTTTAACTTTTAACTTCTAACTTTTGACTTTAGTGGGGAGATGGATTTGATATAAAATATAACTTCTAACTTCTAACTTTTGACTTTTAACTTCTAACTTTTGACTTTAGTATGGTACTATGTCCTGTTTGTGGCACAGAATACATTGACACATTCCCAGAATTTTGTTCTGTTTGTAGTTGGGATTTAACATCAGACACTACCTTCTTTGCTACAGCAGAAATATACCAGCGAAAAGAAGAAGCAAAATTGAACTGGGCTAGACAAATGTGGCAAATTGTACAAGACCAGAAAAATAAAAATAGTGAGAATAATACCATAAGTTTACCTTTTGGACAGGTAGATCAGGTAAATCACAATCAAAATTTCAATGGGGACCTCAAAAGACAACTAGATAAACTACAAGCTCAGTTAAATCAGGCAGCAATGGAACGCTTTCAGCTTCATTCTCAGCTAGAGTGGGTACTTTATCGCCTCGAACAGCTTAACCCAGAAATATTCACAGATACTCTGTATCGTATTGAAGAACACCTAAATGCCATGGCAACTCCAGAAGCAGCAATGTCAGAAGTAGGGATAGACTATAACCCACTGATAAATCTTTTAGCTGCAGGAAAATGGCGAAAAGCAGACGAACTTACTTGGGAGTTGCTACTGCGAGTCACCCTCCGGGAAGATGAAGGTTGGCTACAGTTAGTAGATATTGAAAATTTTCCCTGCACAGACCTTCTTACTATTGACTGGCTTTGGGAGTATTACAGTAACGGGTTGTTTGGCTTAAACGTACAACAACGTATATGGGAAAGTGTAAGTGGAGAATATGGAGATTTTTGCGACCGCGTTGGATGGCGAAATGGAGAAAGTTGGAAATATTATGATGAACTTAGCTTTAACCTGCAAGCTCTAGAAGGTCACTTACCTGTAATTATATGGCGACGACGTGCTTGTTATGGAGTTGGTAAAATGATAGCTCCTGAAACATTTTTGGCTTTTATATCTCGACTAACAATTTGTAATAGTAGTAGATAGGGTAGTCCTGCATGGTAATGGTAAGGATATATATTTTTTAATTTTTCCCACACTCCCCATCCCCCCATATCCCCAAATTCCCCTCCACCGGAGGGGTTAGGGGTGGGTCCCCATCTCCCCACACTTCTTTTTCCATTACTATGCACCACCACCGTAGATAGAAATAGGGTTTGCTGAAAAAGTCTTTTTCAGGAGTAATATCAAGCTCACCAAGCTCACCAAGGATTGAAATCTTTGGCTAATATTTTAAGTCATCTTAAGATTACTCTTGACGAGTATACCATCTTTTTCATCTTTTTATATTGTGGTTAATCTAGTGCAACTTTATTTATAGAACCCATTTGGGATCTCCTGGCCTAATCATAAGCCTTACAGTTTCTTGGTTTAATCATTATTGGCATAATATCATGTCCGGTAGCATCGGTATTGTATAGCAAGGGTAGGGAACACTTAACTGGGAACAGGGAACAGGCAAGAATACTTAAGGGCAATAAAAAACTTAAATTTCCTGTAGATATTCACCTTTGGGTTTACACGAACGCGCCCCAGCAGACATGATATAAATAGTTACTAAAGGCTATTACCTAGACCTAAATTGCTCAAGATATTAGCTACTTCAGAAGCTAATTTAGCTTGAAAAAGATACGGTTAGGGGTTCTATATAAGCTCTAAAGAGAACAGGACTTATGCAACGACACTAATTATTTGGTTGGAGTCCCGTCGAGGGTCGCGACAACTTTTTAGTATCCCTATCCACTTTTTCCTTCTTCCTTCTTCCGGCGTTGGTGAAAAGAGGTATGATATCATGTCCGAATAAGAGCGGGATAGAACTCCATTCCGCACTCCGCGTTAACGTGCATTGTGCGCCAGCAAACAAAAAACTTTCTCCTTCTATTCCTTATTTCTTCTTCTTTCTTCCCTACTGACTCCTCAGGAGTCAGTCCTCAGTAATTAAGATTAATATCATACCCTAATTTACCAAAGCCCCTTCTTCAAATATTATTTTGAATTACCTGCCGATATTCACTCTTACGCTTCACACCTTTCAACTGTTCGACCAAACCCTTGTTCTTAAAAAACTGAATCGTTGGTGTAGACATTACCCCTGCATTCTGAGCAATCTCCGGATCTTGCTCAATATCAATCTCTACATAATGAATTTTTCCCTCAAACTCTTGTATAACCTTCTCAAAAATAGGCTTCAAAGTATGACATGGAGCGCAACTAGGAGCAGAATACTTAACTATAATTAGGCGATCGCTCTGGTGGTAGAGTTTCCGCAAAGCATAACCGCCCAGATGATGAGTAGCATTATGGTCAAAACTCTCAACAGTATCAACAACTATCTCCTTATCCGACTTCTTAGTTGCTTTTTCCTGAGCAAACTCCTGTGTCAAACCTCTTTCCGACAACCATCTCTCTACCAACATTGCCCCCATACAACCACTACCAGCAGCAGTTATTGCCTGACGAAACTCACTATCTTGGACATCACCTACAGCATAGACACCTTCAACGCTAGTTTTAACCATATCTCGAGTAACCACATAACCCTTCTCATCCAACTCCAACTGTCCTTGAAAAATTTGGGTATTCGGGGTATGACCAATCGCATAAAACAAACCTCCAACTGGTAAGTCCTGCTGTGTACCAGTCTGATTATTTCTCAGTTTCACACCTTCCAAAACACCATTACCATATACATCTATAACTTCAGTTTGCCAATGAACAGTAATTTTTGGATTTTCTAACACCCTCTGCTGCATAGTCTTACTCGCCCGCATCTGGTCTCGACGTACCAATAAATGAATATGAGAACCATACTTAGTTAAATAAATAGACTCCTCTGCTGCAGTATCCCCACCTCCAATAACTGCTAATTCCACTCCCTTAAAAGCTGGGTTAGCTCCATCGCAGACAGCACAAGCAGAAATACCACTATTCCAAAATTTTTCTTCACTAGGTAGTTTGAGTTTTTTGGCAGTCGCCCCAGTAGCAATGATGATGCTATAAGTTTGAATTTCTCGTTCCTCTGACTTAATAGTAAATGGGTACTGAGCTAGGTCTACAAAAGTAACATCTTCGGTGTATAGTTCTGTTCCCCAGCGAACTGCTTGATTTTTCATCCGTTCCATTAATTGCGGTCCGGTAATACCTTCGGGGAAACCAGGAAAGTTCTCTACTTCAGTCGTTGTCATTAGTTGACCGCCTGGTACACCTCCTATTTGATAACCTTCAAAGACTACTGGTTTGAGGTTAGCGCGTCCTGCATAGATAGCGGCAGTATAGCCTGCTGGTCCTGAACCTATAATTACTAAGTTTTCTATTCTTTGTTTTGTCATAATATTAAGATTTCGCGGTAGATAGTAACGTCTTTGTGTTGTACTTTCTTCCAGCTATTAGAGTTATTAGAAAAAATTTGTTTTCTCGATACTTTTCTTTTTTTTCGGCGTTGCACAGTGACGAATGATTTTATATTTTTGATGAATAGGATTTTGGATTTGATAATTACTAGAATGACTAATTAATGGTTTTTTTTACTCAAAGTCTAAACTAATTTTTGGTAATATCATTCCATAATGTGCAACCCCTTTTTTTCAGTGTTAATTTACCGACACAGCTAGGATATAACCAGTGGAATTTTTCTATATTTTGCCTGCATCGGTTGTATTTTGTTAATCTACCTGAACCTAGTTATACAGTTAATCTAGTGAATAGTTCCTGATTTTTTGTAGACATTGTTTGCTTGTTAAATCGTACTAAAGCTTGGTTAAAATTTCTCTCTTTGCTTAGTTTTTTTGAACTTACAATATATGACTATATCTATGTAGAACTTTTGCTATACCTGCTTATCAAATTATACCAAATTCACGCAAAGGTACTTATATCAAGTCTCATTAATTAGCCAGGGGTAAAAATGTTCTTCTCTTAAGAGGAAATTTTTTTGAGGAAATATTTTTTCAGTCCGAATGCTGGGCAAACAAATTTCCCCTTCTTCCCTACTCCCTACTCCCTAAATTTTTCCGAAGTGGTTATTTAAAGAGACATGATATTACATCTTAATCTAAGTTTTCTGCATTGACGTTGAATTTTGCTAACCTACTATTGTTTACATTATTAAAATAAATATTTCTGAAGAGATAATTTTAAAATTGTCATGTTAAGTAAATTATGAATAAACGTAAAGTTGCCTAGTTATTGATATTATTCTCAATTATTTGACGAATTTACTTAATTTGGAGTCTATGATATGATTTTTATAGTCACAGGATTGGTGTAATTAATTTGCCAAAAAACTCTGCAAACTATATTGAAATCGTATGATATTAAGTAATTTTAATTTTAATCTGTTGGCCAAAAAAACAATTTTTCTAGAGACAGCTTAACAATAAAAGCCGAAAATTTGACAAAAAACGAGATTTGTGTGTTTTTGTTTTGGTTATTGGTAGAAATTTCAATAAAACAGAAAAAATTATGGACAGAATATTAGAACCAGAAGTCATGGACACTTGGGAAGAAGCAGAAGAATATGACTCAATGGACTTTTTGGAAGTCAATCAAGCCTTTGCAGAAAGTTCTATAGAAATCGGCCCAAAAAAAGGATTAGTTCTTGATGTCGGTACTGGTACTGCCAGAATACCGATATTAATATGTCAGCAACAACCAGAATGGCAAATAATTGGCATTGATTTATCAAAAAATATGCTGACTATTGGAGAGAGAAATATTGAAAAAGCAAAATTACAATCCCAGGTCAAATTAGAATTAGTAGATGCCAAAAAATTACCCTATTCAGAACATAGTTTTGAGATGGTAATTTCTAACAGTATTGTTCACCATTTATCAGAGCCATTACTATTCTTTCAAGAAGTTCAAAGAGTTTTGCAGCCTCAAGGTGGAATATTTATACGAGACTTACTTCGTCCAGAAAATCCAGAATTAAAAGAGGAACTTGTAGACAAATACGCTGGAGATTGTAATCAACATCAACGAAAGTTATTTAGAGATTCTTTGCAAGCTGCTCTGACTATTGTTGAAGTAGAGAAAATAGTTAAAGATGCTGGTATTAAAGAAGTAAAAATATATCAATCATCAGATAGGCATTGGACTACAGAAAGAAAATGGTCAAAAATAGAAGAGTTTTGAATAGTAACAAATTTATGCCAAGTGTATTTACATTTTAATCATTGATCTTGAGCGATCGCTCCCTAGTCAAATCATTAAAAATCGGCATACTTAAAAAATCAGCTAATGATTAACAGCTCAACTAATTAGGGTTTGCTGATTAATTATAAAAGTATTGACTGATATCATGTCCGAACGCAATCGTTTGTGTAAACCCAAGGATGAATATCTACAGGAAATTTAGATTTTTTTCTTGCTCAATAGCCTTCCTCCCTCTTATTTCCTCTTCCTTCTTCCTTCTTCCTTACCTTTGCTATACAATACCGATGCTACCGGACATGATATGATGTTGGTTTTAGCGTTTTAGAGTTGAAAAAAGTACCAGCTTTTCGGTGGAAAAAGCTCATGCATGCTAGTATTTTGGGATGATTATGGCAGAAAAATTGAGAGACAAAACTTAGCTCCTACCTCCTCTACATTCCCATTTCTCCCCTCCTGGGAGGGGGAGGGGCGAGGGGTGGGTTGTCTCCTACCCCAGCAAAAAGACTTTTTCAGCAAACCCTAATTAGAAATTTAATAGATTTTTTTTTACTTAATTAGCTAAATCGTAATTATAAGTACCAGCTATTAAGTTTGCTCTTAACCCCAATCTATTACCGAAAAATTGTGGGTATCCGCCTCCCCTTTTAAGGGAATAAAAAGCGGTCGATATTCGGATATTCTCGTAGGGTAGGATGACGAGGAAACCTGTGCCATATCAAATCGACCAAGAAAAAGAGAATATTCCAGATTTCAATCCCAATACTTTCCTACAGAATGCTGCGCAAACAGCTAGAGGTACTGAAGTCCGCAGTTCCGACCATAGGAGACTAATTGAAATGACCCCGATTTCTATCAAGATAAGAGAGAAAAACTAGAATTGGATTAAAACTATCACGGATAAAGTTATTACTGCTTGTGAAGTTAAACTCATTAGTTGATATCAATGATTGTTTAAATATTTATGGCTTTATGGTTTAGTTGAACCAAAAATAGGAGATTCTTTTTTTTGATGAATTTTAGTCATTTATACCAGTTCCTAAAAGTAAAGCTATACTTGGGTAATACTTCAGTTATTAATTAATCAAAACAGGTATAATCACTTTTTTGCTAAAAATAGCCTAGTTAATGTTAATTATTCTTACTTTTTACTTCTCTCCTACTCCCCCACTCCCCTACTCCCCTGCTCAACAAAATGTAGAAAAGTTGTTGAGAAATGGTATTTAAATACCCCTTGCGAGTGAAAAAAAGCAAAACCACAGTTATGTAGTAAATTTTCTAGAAAAATTAAGATATGGCGTTTCTCAAAAAGCGTGAAATACAGTTGTTTTTCTTCTTTTCTATCCTCTGTATTCCCGAATTACTGCTTTGTAGAAAGGTTGTATGCAACGTCCCTACTACTCCCTACTCCAGAGCAACAAACGAATGCGTGTACCTCAAATGGGAACTGCTATACATGATTTTTATTAAAAATTTTTTATTATAACACTATACATAATTGAAAAGTGGTCATAAGCTGTTAGTAGAAGGTTAAAAAAATCATAAGGAAGGAATTAGGACAGAAGTCGGAAGCATTTAGTCAGGGATTTGACCCCACTGAATGTAAGTCACTTTAAGAAGTAGGGGATTTAACCCTTGATCTCTCAAGATTGTGCTTATGGAAGAAGCTACGGGCGGTCAAAAGAATTAGTCAACCTTTTTCCTTTTTCCCTATTCCTTCAAGTTTATTTTTTCCACAGGAGCAATAGATTATGACCACAACTACAAGGTTTAATTCTTATCTGATGGGCAACTTTGCCCCAGTGAGCGAAGAAATTACTGTTGACAACTTAGAAATCAAAGGCGAACTTCCTAGAGATTTGTCAGGAATGTATGTTCGTAATGGCCCTAACCCTCAATTTACCCCTCTAGGTAAATATGACTGGATGGATGGTGATGGAATGCTGCATGGAGTGAGAATTAGTGGTGGTAAGGCAGAATATAAGAATCGTTATGTGCGGACAGGAGGATTTGAAGTTGAACGAGACTTGGGTTATGCGGTCTGGAGTGGAAGATTAGAACCGCCTCAAGTTTGTAATCCTTACGGGCCGTATAAAAATGTATCTAACAGTAGTGTTAGTTATCACAATGGCAAATTATTAACTTTTTGGGAAGCAGGGTTGCCTTACGCAGTTGAAGTTCCTAGTTTAGAAACAATTGGTCCATATTTGTGCGATGGTTACTTGGATTCTACTTTCACTTCTCATCCGAAAGTCGATCCTATGACTGGAGAATTAATATTTTTTGGTTACGCTCTTGATGCGCCCCCTTATTTAAAGTATGGTTTGATTTCTAGTAATGGTGAGTTGCTACAAATAGTACCTATTAATATACCCGTGCCCAGCGGACCACATGACTTTGCCATTACAAAAAATTATACAATTTTGATAGATTTACCATTGAGATTCCGTCCAGAACGAGTAGAGCAAGGTTTACCTGGTTGGATTTTTGAGAAGGGAGTGCCAAGTCGGTTTGGTATTTTGCCTCGGTATGGGAATAATGAAGATATTCGATGGTTTGAAGCTCATCCTTGCTATATCAATCATATTTTGAATGCTTATGAAGATGGGGATGAGGTAATACTGTATGGTTGTCGGATGAGTTCTACTCATTCCTATGCTAGTAACTTTAGAGATAGAGATCCTGATGAGAATATTCCTCGAATGTATGGTTGGGCATTTAATCTCAAAACTGGCGCAGTAAGAGAGGGAATGTTAGATAAAAGACCATCGGAGTTTCCTTCTGTTAATCATCGCTTTGTCGGACGAGAGATGCGTTATGTTTACACTTCTAGGATGGCTTCACTGCAACCTTTGTTTGATGGGATTATTAAGTATGATTTTTATACTGGTAGGTCAATAACCCATGATTTTCAGGAACAACGTTACGGGGGTTCTGTAACATTTGCGCCGAGAATAGGTGCTATTGATGAGGATGATGGTTGGTTACTAACGTTTGTGTATGATGAGAAAGATAAATGTTCTGAGTTATTGGTAATAGATGCTCAGAATATGAGAGAAGATCCTGTGGCGCGGGTGATGTTACCTCAGAGAGTTCCTTATGGTTTTCATGGTACTTGGATATCTGAGATGCAGTTGATAAATAGGGTTTGTTGAGGAGTAAGGCAGTGGGGAGTAGGGGAGTGAGGGAGTGGGGGAGTCTTACAAGGGTAAGTTTTTAAGATTTGACAGGGAGGAGCGGTGACATGGGGACGCGGAGATTGGATAATTGAGTAATTAATTCAATCTACTCGCTCTATTCATTAGAGAAAACCTCCGTCCATCTATCTGTGCGCCTCCCTGTCTCCCCCTACATACGTCCTCTCCACTCAATAATTCTCCGTTTTTCCCAACTCCCAACTCCTGACTCCTGACTTCTGCTTCTAATTAGGGCTTGCTGATTAAATCTAAAAGCATTTACAAATAAAGGTTTTAGCCTTTTTAGGTCTTGAAAAAGTACCTGGTTTTCAGCTCTTCATTCTCAAAAAGGAGTACATTTTTGCTGCTGAGTTGGGCAAAACAATTCTCCCCTACTCCCTCGCTCCCCTATCCCCTACTCCTGAAGAAAGACTTTTTCAGCAAACCCTAATTAGGGCTTATATCAAGTCTCATTAATTAGCGATAATAAAAATGCGTTCCCCGATCAATTTCTCCCTTTTGCCTGTTGCCCAAAATTTGGCGTTGCACAGTGACGAATGATTTGATATTTTTGAAGGAGACAGGAGACAGCTATACTGGAGACAGGAGGAAAATTACTTGGGGTGAGAATCCCCATGTAATGCGTGAACACCCCCGTTGACGGTGNCGGGCAGACCGAACAGTTATTGTAGGTAATAATAACACAGGACAACTAAAGTTGTCTAGTCTAAGCGACTCGCTTGTTTTCATCCCCCGGTTAAAACACGGGGGCCTTCAACGTCGCTTTTCGGTAAAAATTGCTTCATAGATACCTGACAATTGGCCATAAATTGACTGACTCCAAGTATCAGGAAAAAATTGCTCTAGAGTTTCGACTAAAGCAAAAATTTCCATATTAAACATTTTATAATATAATTCATGAGAATGTTTAAGTTGAGTTAACAGCTAATCTATATCTATACTGAGGAAGTGGCTGTTTGTAATTAGTTTCTTGATTGGTAAAATTACTAAGAGCATTAGAATCAGAAAATTTAGACATGAATCACGTCACATGATTAAAAACAATATATGATAAAATTAACTTAGTACAACTGACAATCAAGATAATATTTATAGTTTTATCAGTAAAACAGTTTAGGAATTAGATATTTTTAGATAGATATTGAAATTATGCTGAAAAATCAAGAACAAAGACCTAATTCAACTAGCATAAATAATTAAAGATAAATCTAACCGATCAAAGAAATGGCCGAAAGCTGCGAGGAGCCCTGATGCAAAACACTATGCCAAAACACTACCTGTGGGTTATAGGTGAAGGGATAAAAACCTATCGGCCAGGAGAAATAATAGTAGATCGTTATCAAGTTCAAGACGATCGAATACTAATGGATACTCAACCAGAAAAAACGCCCCAGATGCCCGAAGAAATTCCGGGAAAAATAGAACCATATTTAAGATTATTTCCCTATAGACTTCATATTCCTCAAGTTTTTGGAATTATATCAGTAACAGAAAAAAAAGGGACTCGAAAAATTTGGCTTTTAGAAGCAGGGCCAATTAATTCCAATTCAGGAAGCTTAATGCCAAAAATAGCTACATCATGGAAACATGCTACAGCAATGCGACAGTTAAATTGGTTATGGCAAATAGCTCAACTTTGGCAACCGTTGAATGTGCAAAAAGTAGCTTCTAGTTTGCTAAATTCAGAAAATCTGCGGGTAGAAGGACAATTAGTACGCTTATTAGAGCTACAGGCAGATCAAAAATCTTTGACATTGCAGCACTTAGGTAGATTCTGGCAGAAATGGGCAAGCAATGCTCATCCAGCAGTAGAAAAATTCTTGAAACAACTGTTTCACCAAATGATTGCAGGTGAAGTCTACAATGCCGATCAGGTTATAGTACAACTAGATCAAGCTCTGGAATTATTGGGGCGATCGCAAATTAGAAAAATTAACATTGCCACTGCTACAGATACCGGACCTAATCGTTCTAACAATGAAGATGCTTGTTACCCACCCAGCAAAACAGCCATTAGCTATCCACCGAGTTATAAAACAGTAGCTATGGTCTGCGATGGTATTGGTGGTCAAGAAGGAGGAGAAGAAGCATCAGAGTTAGCAATTAAAGTTTTGTGCCAAAGATTACAGAACATACCTGAAGATGGCGATCCTCTGACTATAATTACAAAATTAGAAGAATCTGCTTATGCCGCTAATGATGCCATTTATGAGCGTAATGATAACGAGCAACGCCAAGGTCGTCAACGGATGGGAACAACTCTAGTTATGGCACTCGCCCATCTACACGAACTCTACATCACTCATGTAGGAGATAGTCGTGCTTACTGGATTACTCCGACTCGATGCTATCAAGTAACTCTAGATGATGATGTTGCGACTCGTCAAGTCAGATTAGGCTACTCTTTATATCAAGATGCCGTCAACCAAATTGCATCAGGTGCTCTAGTACAAGCTTTGGGTATTACGGCCTCAACAAGTTTACATCCAACTGTACAACGTTTTCCAATAGATGAAGATAGTATTTTCTTGATTTGTTCTGATGGTTTAAGCGATAAAAATCGAGTAGAACAATATTGGCAAACAGAAATATTACCATTGCTAGAAGGGAAAACAAATCTAGCTACAGTGAGAGATAGATTAATAGAAATTGCTAACGCCACAAATGGTCATGATAATGTAACAGTAGCTTTAGTGTATTATCAAGTAACTGATAAAGGTCAGATAACAGAATTGTCTGTTCCACCTGTAAAAGTTCAGCATTTAAAAGTAGAAAAATCACGAAAAAATTCGGAATTTAATTCATCAGATAATCAATTTTTCGACAATAAACCCAAAAATTTTCCATATGACTCAGAATATAAAAGTGGGTGGTTTTACTTGTCAGGAATTCTGATACTTCTGGTATTAGGTGGAATATTGGCATATTTTTTAAGTCCTTTAGTAAAAGGATTAACAGAGCAAAAAAAAATAACACAGCCATTGGATGTAAGCTCTCCAAAGAATAATACTTTTGCAGGAAATACGAAAAACCCTAGTCAACAAACAAATTCTATATTTTCTCCTAGTTTATCTTTGGATATAGGTTCATTTATATTGATTAGTCATGGCGGTCATGATCGCGAAAGCTTACATGAACCAATTGAATTACTAAATAATACAACAAATAAGACAGTTAAAGGTACAGTTGGTGATGGTAGTATTCTCCAAGTAACTAGAAAATTGAATCAATCGGAAGAAAATTGGTTAGAATTACAGATTTGTGCAACTGAAACTCCTTCAAATATTGACCTAGAATTTTCTAATTTTTTACTACAACCAAAAGATAAAGGTTGGATTCAACAAGCAAAAATAGAGAGTAGCTCGGATGTCATAATTTTGGAAAAAAATTCAGAAAAACTAGATGGATGTGTAGAAGATTAGTTCAATTTAATCAATCAATAGACATCTATAGCAATCCTAATTTTGGTTGTGAAAATGTGAAAAAATATCTGGCAATTAGGTAATATTATGTGCCCCCTTCTGGGGAGCTACGCTTACAGTAGAACAGTTATAATTAGGTTCATAGTTGTGCTTTAGCCCTAAGGCCAATATTTACAAGGGTTTTCATTCCGGTAGACTACAGTAAGGACGTTCCATGGAATGTCCCTATAGGGTGCGTGATTGTGATAATGTGGTTCATCAATATCAAAAGTTCTGTAAAGGGCTAAAGCCCAACTACAAACAAAAACTCCATTATAACTATTATTATAACTAATTAGGGTTTGCTGAAAAAGTCTTTTGGCAGGGGTAGGAGTCAGAAGTCAGGAGTCAACCCACCCCTAATCCCTCCCAGGAGGGGAAGTCAGGAGGAATTGGGGATTTAGAGGAGGTAGTCGGATATATTTATCCCTTTATTTTTTTGCCGTAGTTAGCCCAAAATCCTAACTTTTTGGTCGCTCAAGCTTAAAAAGTTGCACTTTTTTTTCGTTCTAAAAAGGCTAAAACCTTTATCTGTAAATGCTTTTAGATTTAATCAGCAATCCCTAAGTATCCGAACATAATATTATAATATCAAATTCGGTTGAACAACCTCACTTCTTGGCCATTATTAGATTTTTGACAAATCAAATCATTATTATAGTGAAAAAAATGTAGAAACATTCTATTGAAATGAAAGTCTCTACAATGTATGAAAATTTATAAAGATATTTACTACAATTTGATATAAAAAATATCAACGACTACTAATTTCCATGTAGCTTAAAAGCCAATTTGCCATAGTAGCACGGCGTGCTTGCACAGGAGTAAATTCTCCTATTTTATAACCTTTAAAACCTAACTTTTGCTTCAGTAACTGTTTATTTTCTTTAGGAATAGAACGAGTTAACTTGACAGTGGGCGGGCGAAATTCAATAAAATTAGGAGGTTCTAGATATTCATCTCGCCACTCTGGTGCGACACTAGAAGCATCCCATTTATCAGTATTAGCATCATAGCGATAACCAAGATAATACCAAACTAATTGATTAACAGTATGATCATCAATTTTTTCATCAATAATTGCCTGAATAGTTTCTTTATTCAGTGGTGGTAGTTCAGACATAAAAGCTGACTCCATTTAACTTATTTTTATATAATTATATTATGATATGGCACAAGGAAGAAGGAAGAAGGAAGAAGGAAGAAGAAAAATATTGGTGTTGTCTGACTTTTAAGCTTTTGATATACCAAATACAGTAATTACAACTGCTATACCTATGAACTAGAGAAACAAAAGAAGAATAAAATGTAGAGGCACTCCACGCCTCTACCATAATTGAATTATTGTTAGTTAGCTATTGACTTAAAATACCTTCTTTTTGTGCCATTGATAACATTAAATCTACTACTCGACAAGAATAACCCCATTCATTATCATACCAAGAAACAACCTTAAAGAAATTGGAGTTAAGTTCAATTCCAGCACCTGCATCAAAAATACTAGAGTGAGAGTCGCTGGTAAAATCAGTCGAAACTACAGGGTCTTCAGTATATCCAAGAATACCCTTCATCGGTCCTTCGGCAGCAGCTTTCATCGCTGCACAAATTTCTTTGTAGCTAGTTGACTTCTCGCTCTTGAAAGTTAAATCAACTACAGAAACATCTGGAGTCGGAACCCGGAATGCCATACCAGTCAGCTTGCCTTTTAATTGTGGTAAAACCAGAGTTACTGCTTTTGCTGCACCAGTAGAAGCGGGAATAATATTTTGAGCTGCACCACGTCCACCCCGAAAATCTTTTTTACTCGGACCGTCTACAGTTGGTTGAGTAGCAGTCATAGCGTGAACAGTTGTCATTAGACCTTCTGCCAAACCAAAATTATCATCAATAACTTTAGCAATAGGGGCTAAACAATTAGTAGTACAACTAGCATTAGAAACAATAGTATCTTCGGTAGGCTCGAATTGATCGTGATTAACAGCCATCAACAAGGTTTTTACCCTATCTGGATCTTTTGTTGGAGCTGAAATAATGACTCGCTTTGCGCCTGCTGCCAAATGATTTGAAGCACCGTCAAAAGTGGTAAATAATCCTGTAGACTCAACTACATAATCTGCACCTTTTTCTTTCCAGGGTAGTTCAGCAGGATTTCTAACTGATACACATGGAATCAATTTTCCGTTAATTGTCATACCATCATCTGAAGCTGACACATCTCCTTGGAAACGTCCATGAGTTGAATCATATTTTAATAAATAGGCTAGGTTTGGTGGTGGTACTAAATCGTTAATCCCAACAAACTCGATTAAGTCGGGATGGTTAAGTCCAGCACGGAAAACTAGACGTCCAATACGGCCAAATCCATTGATAGCTACTTTTAAGGCCATGGATACACTCCTTTATAATGAATAGCTGAAAGTCACTATAAGTATGACAAATGCTTGATTTGATTAGAACCTATCACGAAGATAATTGTTTCAAATATATTCTTTTCCATATTTTAAGAATCTTTCTGTCAAATGACTTAGGTTTTACGGGAAGCTTATGTCCTAGATTAAATAGATCCACTTAGCTACTCAGCAGGTCGAGTCCAAAATTTCATACTTGATAATATTTTTGACAGATAATACTGAGTTCTTAGAGAGAGGCTAATTATAACTGCGCTATCGGACATGGTATAAATCATCAAAGACTTGGATAGTGAAATAATCTTAAGCACTGTATTTGACATATCAAAAGCTTAAAATTCAGAAAACGCCAGATTTTTCCTTTTTCCTTCTGCAATAATACTAGCTCGATCTAACTTTGAGGTGGCTTCTGTCTGACAACCTCATCAATATCAGAATCAGAGGTAGTATTTTCTGTAGAATTAGCTTGATTTTCAGATGAACCATTGGAACCATTTGCAGTGACAGTGTGCTCGCGATCGCTATCTTTGATACCATCATCAACAGATTCATATCCATGAGAATGAGCATCATCATAATTTGACAAATCAGGTCGCTCTGACTTCTTAGGTTTTTCACCCTCCAACAGCCATCCCTCCAAATTTTTAACAGCAATATATAAATTAGGAGTAATCAACAAACTCAAAAGAGTACCAAACAACATTCCCCCAAATATTGCAGTACCAAGAGACCAACGACTACTCGAACCTGCCCCAGTAGCAATAACTAGAGGCATAAAACCAATCAAACTGGAGATTGCCGTCATCTGAATTGGTCGAAAACGTTGCTCTGCTGCTGTAATTGCTGCCTTAGTAATATTTACACCCTTATCCCTTAACTGGTTGGCAAATTCTACAATCAAAATTGAGTTCTTGGAAGCCAAACCAATTAACATCACTAAGGCAACCTGAGCATACACATCATTTGTAACCACTGGCCAAACAGAGCCAGCCATAAGTATATTTGATCGAAACCAAATTGCTACCAGAGCGCCTAATACCGCCAGTGGTACCGAGAGCATAATAATTAAAGGGTCGATATAGCTTTCGTATTGTGCTGCTAGTACCAAAAACACCATCACAAAACCCAAGCCAAAAATAATCGGTGCTGCACCACCAGATGATTTTTCCTCTAACGCACTGCCCTGCCAAGCATAACCAAAACCAGGGTCTAACAATTCTTCCGAGGCTTGCTCCATGGCAGCGATCGCTTGCCCAGAACTATAACCAGGAGCAGGTCCACCTTGAATTTTCATGGAACGGAAAATGTTATAGTGGGTGATAATCTCCGGCCCGACAAAATCTTTGATTCTGACTAAACTTCCCAGGGGAATCATTTCACCATCAACAGAGCGGACATACAATTGATTAATATCATCAGGTTTAGAACGAAACTCTGGCTCCGCTTGAACATAAACCCGATACTGGCGTTGCCCTAAAACAAAATCATTCACATAAGACGAACCGAAATAAATTTGTAAGGTAGAAAATATATCATTAACATTCACATTTAATGCCTTAGCGCGATCGCGTAAAACTTCAATTTGCTTCTGAGGCTTATTAGCGCTAAACTGACTATAAACAGCTTGTAAACTAGGATATTCTGGGGAATTAGTTGCCCCAATTAATCGATTACCATTTTCGAGTAATGCTTGAATAGGCAAACTTCCAGTACGGTCTTGCAATTGAAATTCAAAACCTCCCGTACTACCTAATCCTGGTACTGGTGGGGCATTCACAGCAAAGGCATTCACTTCCTTTATTCCTTGCAACGCTCCATTTAATCTTCTGGTGATGCCATAAACAGACTGCTCTGGTAAAGTTCGTTCTTCCCAAGGTTTAAGTAGGACGAAAAATACCCCTTGACTAGGGTTGAGACCATCAAAACCAAACCCTGCAACACCAAAAGAAGATTTGATTTCGTCAATCTCCTCAATTTCCTGTTGAATTTTGGCTGCTGCATCAGCATTATAATTGAGGGAAACTCCGTCAGGAGCTTGATAAATGACGATAAAATAACCTTGGTCTTCTTCGGGAACAAAACCACCAGGAACTAAACCGTACATCCAAACAGTTGCCACTAGACCCGCAATAAAAATCCCCATGACAATTATATTAATGCGAGTGAGAAAGCTGACTAATTTACCGTACTTATCTTGTAACCAACCAAAACTTCGGTTAAAGGTATCAAATATCCAACCCAAGAGTCCAGTAGCTTCTTGTTTTGGGCGCAGTAACAAACCAGATATACTAGGAGAAAAGGTCAGAGCATTAAAAGTTGAGCAGGCAACAGCAAAAGCAATAGTTAAAGCAAATTGTTTGTAAATTACTCCTGTTGTTCCAGGGAAGAATGAAACCGGAATAAACACAGCCATCAATACTAAAGAGGTAGCGATCGTTGCTCCAGTGAGTTCCTCCATTGCATCCAATGCTGCTTGCCTTGCCTTCATTCCTTGTTCAATTTTACTTGAGACTGCCTCCACAATCACGATCGCATCATCCACCACGAGACCCGACGCCAAAGTACAAGCAAACAAAGTCAGAGTATTAATTTCAAAATTCAAAATTTTCAAACCAGCCATTGCCCCAATTAAAGCTACAGGAATAGCGATCGCTGGAATCAAGGTAGCTCGCCAATCTTGTAAAAAAATAAAGATAATCAAAACCACTAATCCTACAGCTTGGAGTAGAGTAATAACTACCTCTTGCAATGATACTTCCACGAATAAGGTTGTATCATAAGCAACGCTATATTGTAATCCGGGGGGGAAATTCTGACTAAGCTCCAGCATTGTAGCTTTGATTTGATTTGCTGTTTCTAGAGCATTACTGCCAGGAAGTTGATAGATTGCTAAACCCGTAGTCGGATCTCCATTATATGTAGTAACTAGATCGTAATTTTCCGCTCCAAGTTCAGCTCTACCTATATCTCTAACCTTAACCAAAGTACCATTTTCATCTACTTTCAGCACTAACTCCTCAAATTCTTGGGCATTTTTTAACCTACTAACAGCTTGCAGAGGAATTTCATAAACTAAATCTGGTGGTGCTGGGTTTTGACCAATTTTACCTGCTCCCACCTGAATATTTTGTTCTTGCAAAGCATTAACTACATCCCGAGCTGTTAATTCACGAACTGCCATTTTCTGGGGGTTAAGCCAAATGCGCATGGCATATTTCCTTTCCCCTAAAATTGTTGCCTGACCAACTCCAGGAATACGTTTAATTTGATCTAAGACATTCAGATCGATGTAGTTACTCATAAAGTCAGTGCTGTAGAAGAAATTGCCATTTTCATCTTTTTCTGAATAAGTGGCAATTACTAATAAAATATTAGGGGATGCAGCTTCTACAGTAATACCTGTTTGTCTGACTGAATCTGGTAAAGAAGCTTCTGCTTGAGAAACTCGGTTTTGAACATTAACCTGAGCGGTGTCTCGATCTACATCATTAGGAAATACAATATTAATACTAGTTTGACCGCTATTACTGGTGTTAGAATACATATATTTCATGTCTTCAACACCGTTAATTTCTCTTTCTAAAATTGTGGTTACGGTATTTTCTGTAGTTTGAGCATCAGCTCCAATATAGGTTGATGATACTTGAATTTCGGTATTAGCTAGTTGTGGTAATTGGGCAATGGGCAACAATGGAATTGAAATTGCCCCCGCTAATATAATTATGATTGTACAGACTGTCGTTAAGACAGGCCGTTTGATAAAGGTATCAGCAATACTTAAAAGCATAATGAATCAGTTATCAGTTATCAGTTATAGCGCTGCGCGCAGGCAACAGGCAACAGGGGGAATAAAAAACCTATAATATAAGATTTTAGCTATTGGACACCTCTTGTAATTTGTAAATATGCCAGCGCACATTGCTATAGAATCCAGTTATATAATAAACATCTCCAGAAAAGAGGGAATAGGGAATAGGTATGGAGGGGAAAATAATTGATAATTTCTGTACGATAATTGATTTTATTTTTGATTTTTACCAGATGTCTAATATATTTAGAATTCTATAACTACTTCAATATTCTATCCCCCCATTTCCCCATCTCCCCATCTCCCCATCTCCCCATCTCCCCATCTATATTTTAGAGGGACTGTTTCTCATTTTTCTTCTCAATGGGATTGCCCAATTCAGAATCATCAGCAATAGGTATACCATTCCGGAGTTTTACCACACCGGAAACAACTATTTTGTCAGTGCTTTTCAATCCCTCAATTACTTGATAATCTTGACCTTGAATGCTTCCCAACTTCACAGGTTTTTGAGTTGCAATCAACTTTTTCTCACCATCCATGATTTTCTCTTCTGCAACAAAAACAAAAGCTTGATCTCCGATCCGTCTGACAGAAGTAATAGGAACAGTTAATCCTTGCTTTTCTTCCCAGATGACTCTTGCCTTTACCTGCTGGTTAGTTTGCAGTTTCTTTTCCCCATTGTCATATATTGCTTTAACTAAAACAGTTTGAGTTCCTTGACCTGTATCTGGAGAGATAAAAGATATCCTACTGCTACCAATTAATTGACCTGTTTGTTGAAGTAATTCAACTCGTGTACCTAGTCTAATTTCAGGAAGTCGGTCTATAGGAATATTAATATTCGCTTCTAAAGTATTATTGTCCTGAATAGTGGTTAGTTCAGTTTGACTATCTACATAATCACCCACTTTCGGTTTTACTTCTCCAACCACCCCACTAATAGGAGCAAGAATATTGTAATATTGTAACTCTACTTGTTCTGCCACTGCATTTGCCTGAGTTTGTTGTAGTTGACCGCGAACTTGAGCTACCTGACTTTCCTGAGAGGAAATTTGTTCGTTTTGAGCTGCTATTTGAGCATCTAAAGTTTCAATACGACGCTGCAAATCTTTTTTGGCACTTTCTACCTGTGCTTTAGCAGCATCTATAACTTCTTTTTGAGCTGCTATTTGAGCATCTAATGTACCTGTGCGCCTTTGTAAGTCTTTTTTGGCACTTTCTACCTGTGCTTTAGCAGCATCTATAACTTCTTTTTGAGCTGCTATTTGAGCATCTAATGTACCTGTGCGTCTTTGTAAGTCTTTTTTGGCACTTTCTACTTGTGCTTGTGCTGCATCAATTTCTTGTTCTATAGCATCTATTTCAGCTTCAGCTTGTCTAATGTCACGGGTCGCTTGGTCAAACCTTTCTTTAGGGACAGCTCCTTCTTCATACAAAGTGGAAAATCTTACTTGTTCAATTTTTTGGTATTCTAAAGTCGCTTCCCTTCTTTCTTTTTCAGCTCTTTGTGCTCGTAAAGCTGCTTCGGCATCTTCTAATTGTGCTTCTTCTGATAAAGAACTTGATTCAGCTAGTAATCTATTTAGTTCCTGACGCTCTGACCTGAGAGTTGCTTGAGTATTTTCTAAATTAGCTTCTTCAGACAGAAAGCCAAATTCAGCTAGTAATCTATTTAGTTCCTGACGTTCCCTCCGGAGGTTCGCTTCAGCATTGTCTAGATTAGCTCTTTCAGAATTTAATTCTCTTTGGGCAATTAGTTCCGTTTTATCATCTCTCAAGGCTCTTAGTTGAGCTTCTGCACTATCTAATTGTGCCTGAGCTGAACTTATCTGAGCAATATTACTATCAAGAACTGCCTGTTGTTGAGAAGGATCTATTTGCAGTATGGGGTCTCCTTTTTTAACTCTGTTACCTAGTGATACAAATACTTGGCTGACTTGTCCACTAACTCTTGGCGTAATAGTTGCTCTTTCTTTTCCTTCTACTATTGCGATATACTCTGTGCTGTCTGCCACTTGAGTTGGATTGACTCTGGCTATTTCAACCGCAGTAGGTGGGGGTGCTACTGCTTGTGGTGTTCCACCTCCACAGGAGCTTAATATAAGCACGGATAACAGCAAAGGCCAATATCTAGCCTGGTTGACTAATTTACTATCCATTGGTATTAAGTTCACTGGTAAATTATCTTCTCAATTCTACCTTGCTCTTGTAATGAAATTATTTAACCTGATTAAGAGAAAGATCAATTCAGTTGTCAATGGAGGAGTCAGGAGGAAAAAAGAAGGAAGTTTTTTATCACTAAGACCATGCATGAAAAAAGAATGTGACGAATAAATAGATTACCTTATATTCTTGTATTTGCTACTATTTAATGCTGTTTTACCTCCTTTACTATTCCCTATTTCCTTTTTCATAGTACTTGTTCTCCACATCCTAGTGTTTAGCTGCAAAAATTAGTAATATTATTTTTGAGTTGACTTCGTTTGAGTTTAGGTGAGTTTAGGCTTTTTTCATTCTTCTAATAACTTCTAATAAATAGATTAACTTATACAATTAGACACTAGATAAAAACGCTATAATTTACAATTTAAAACATTTTTTCTGGGAAAAATTACTTATAGCAATCCTAAATTTGTTGTGATATATAATTCAGGCAATTATATTATGTTCCCCTTCCAGGGGAGCTGCGCTAACGGATAATCAGTTATAAAAAAACTTCTGGCCTTGAAGCTTTCTTTCCCTTCTACCTTCCCCTCCTGGGAGGGGTTAGGGGTGGGTTGCCTTCTGCCTTCCTTCCTGCAAAGTCTAAGTATTCAACCGTTAGCGTAGCTCCCCCGGAGGGGGAACATGATATTAGTTATCGTATCGTGCTCGGAGTCAGGAGTCAGGAGAAAGTCAGGATGAGAGTGGGAATTATCTGGAGATATTCTGGCATTTTATATCTGCATTGAATGGAAGTAGAAAGTGCGATAATTGTATAACCGGATTTTATATGACAATTTTGATCATAGTTAATTTGAATTGAAAACCTTTAAAATTCTGACTCGGTCTTCCTGACTCCTGTACGGGCGTTTTGCTAGCGCACAACTATGTTAATGCTCCGCGAAATGTAAAGCGGAGGCCGTTAGCTTCGCATAACTATCGTTAACACTCCTACCATCAAAATATTACAACTTAAATAGAATTGCTATAATAATCAATAACTTGATTCTTAAATCTTGAATAGTAATAATTCAATTTACTTAGAACTATATTAATATATGGAAACTACAAATTTTCTAACTTGGTTACTCTTTTTTGGATTAATAAGTAGCATTGGTATTGGTGCTATGATATATGCTTATCATGGAAAAGGTAGTATTTCTGTCCTATTTACAGAATTCATTTCAGCATCTTCATCAATACCATCAGAGGCAGAAGTAAATTTTCAACAAGGATGTGAGGCTTTTCAAAAGGGAAATTATCAACAGGCAATAAATAAGTTTGCTGAAGTTCTGAAAAATAATTCAACTATTGCTGAAGCTTATCATAATCGGGGTTTGGCTTTTGCTAATCTACGTCAAGATGATGAAAGTGTAGAAAATTTTTTGCAAGCTGGAGAATTATATATAGAACAAAAAAATCAAGATGCTATGGTAATTTTGAAAAAAAATTTGGAGTTATTAAAGGCTAGAAAAGAAGCCAGTTCCGATACGCGGAAGTAAAAAGTAAAAAGTAAAAAGTAAAAAGTATTGAAAGGAGGGTTATATATAGAACAAAAAAATCAAGATGCTATGATGATTTTGAAAAAAAATTTGGAGTTATTAAAGGCTAGAAAAAAAGCTAGGAAAACTCCTAGTTAATTGTTATAAGCTAGTTTTTTTAGGAGTTATATCAAATCGGTTTGATTGAACATAAAAAAAATCTCCAATTGTCATAACTACCCTCATCTTTGTGATTCTCTCTCCTTCTGACTCCTGATATAGATGGAAAATTATATAATATAATATATGTTTATAATTCTATTATTACTTCAATTTCCCCTACGGGTACTTTGGCAAAAAATATGTTAATAAAAGCATCAAACTCTTATATGGTCTAGGTTTTACATTTAATCAACCTTTTTCCTGATATATCTAGGTTTTCCTGCGGAATGCTACGCAAAGAGCCATTTTTAGCCAGAGCAACGTATTTCCCTTACCCCTACTAGCTTTGAAGGCATTTTAACTGTGAAAAATATTAAAGTACCCCTACTCCCCTACTCCCCTACTCCCCACCCCTAAATAGTATGATAATTATTCAACAAGTATTTTATTTTTTGAGGGGGTAATCATGGGATTAGGTATTTTAATTGATGGTAAATGGGTCTCTAAACGAGAACAAGAAGATTCTCAAGGTAGATTTATTCGCCCTAATACTACATTTCGGAATAAAATTACGCCAGATAATTCTAGTGGGTTTAAGGCAGAAACAGGACGTTATCATCTATACATTTCTTGGGCTTGTCCTTGGGCACATCGAACTGCAATTATGCGAAAGTTAAAAGGATTAGAAGATGCTATTGGGTTGTCAGTTGTAGGGGCAGTAATTGACCAAAATAGTTGGGAATTTTCTGATTCAGAATCAGGATGTATTCCTGATACTATTAATCATACTAATTATCTTTGGCAAGTTTATCTTCAAGCTGATGTTAATTATAGTGGGAGAGTTACCGTACCTATACTTTGGGATAAGGAGAAAAATACTATTGTTAATAATGAATCCCGTGAAATTATTCGGATGTTTGATACTGAGTTTAATGGTATTGCTAGAAATGACCTGAATTTGTGTCCTGAAGATTTAAAAGATACTATTGAAAAAACTCTTGATACTATTTACCAGCCAATTAATAATGGTGTTTATCGAGCGGGTTTTGCAGGTTCTCAATTAGCTTATGAAGAAGGAGTAAAAGATTTATTTGCTGCTTTAGATTATTGGGAAAATATATTATCAAAACAACGTTATTTGTGTGGTGATCGCTTAACTGAAGCTGATATTTGTATGTTTACTACTTTGCTTCGTTTTGACCTGGTTTATTATGTTCATTTCAAGTGTAATTTACGTCATATTTGGGATTATCCAAATCTCTGGAATTATCTGAAAGATATTTATCAATATCCAGGGATAAAAGAAACTTGTAATTTTGACCATATTAAACGGCATTATTACATGAGTCATCCTAATGTTAATCCTACTAAAATTGTACCGGTTGGTCCGGAGATTGATTTAGATTCTCCTCATAACCGTGGGTCAATGTAAGGTGAGCATTTAGTTGTCAGCTATCAGATATTAATATCTGAATTTTTACAATGTAAGTTAGTTGGGAAGAAGGAAAAAGACATAAGTTAAAATAGAAACTTTATACTTTTTCTTTTTTCCTTAATCTCTGACAAAAAACAGTAAAAAAAATCCTAACTACTCAACATAATTTCAATACTTTCAGCCTTTTTTCTCGATATGTGTGATATGATAAATTCAATATAATCCATAGGTATTTACTGCCTAATACAATTTTAAAGCTGCAAATATTGATTATTTCGTTGTTTAAAGCAGCGATCACCTCATATATCTCCAACCATAATGAACTAATTTTCCTCAGTTGTCCTAACCATGAATTGACTTATTAGCAATTACATAGTAAGGAGAAAATTAATTAACCTATAGAACCCCTGAGCGTATCTTGATAAATACCAAGTTTTTTTATCTAGGAGTCAGGAGACAGGAGACAGGAGACAACCCACCCCTAACCCCTCCCAGGAGGGGAAGGGAAGAGGGAAGAGGGAAGAGGGAAGATGTGGGCAGAGATAATACAAAAAATTCAACTCCTTGCTGATGATTTTTCCTCAAAATTGATGCGCGAAAAGACTTGACTACCATAATTATATAGATCTCAAATGGGTTCTATATAGCTATTGCAGGTAAAGTTCTATCGACCGCCAGTAGTAAATGTAATTGCATTTATAGCAGAAGAAAGAAGGAAGAAGGAAGAACCAAGAAGGGAAATTCTTGCTTTGTCTGAGTTTTAAGCTTTTGATCTGTCCGCGCCCTTTGCTTCGATTGCTATAATAGTTTGGTAATAGTAGTAAAAACTACTATCTCCATAATACCTGTCAATATTTATTTGATTGTAGTGGACTGTTTCAACTAAAATAATGCAATAGGAAATTGACGCTTAGATTGCTTTCCTATGGTCATGCTCCGCAAACATTTCGCGGAGCGTTAACGGAGTTATGCGCCAGCAAAACGCAATGACAATTCTAACGCACTACTTTAGATAAAACAGTCAACTACTCAATCTTTTTTATTTTGACTTTTGATTTTTGACTTCTAACTTTCCTGAGTACAAGCATCATAAATTCTTTGACTATTTTCACTTAGATCGCCCAACCATTTTTGTCTGACTCTTCGAGCTTTTTTATCATTAGCAAGAAAGTCATTAACATACCTCTTCCAACTAGAATTTTCTTCTCCTCCAGGAAGTATAAAGCCATAACCTGCACAAAAAGGACGGCCATTTTGCTGAGGAGTGAGTAAATTATAATCTTCCCCTAACTCAGAGTTCAGTATAAATAATGAACCTAACAAAAGAGTTCCATCGCTGGCAAATCCATTAATTTCACCATCCAATAAAGCTTTTACCCCTTGTTCTCTGCTTAAATATTTATTATCAATTCGTTCATCAGGATAACTTGTTTTAATATCATTTTCATTGGTTGTATTCCTAACTACACCAACTACCCCCTTACCATCCTTCAAATCTTGTTCTTGGGTTTCTTTTTTGACTAAGATTTGTGTTGCTGTAATAAAAAAAGGTGTAGAAAAACTAACGCCGTATTTTTCTTCACGTTCAGCACTAATAGTATTAGGACCACACTCCAAATCTACCTGACCACTTGTTACCATATCCCAACGACTTTGGGTAGTTGATGTAACTAATCTTACCCTAATTGGGTCTAGTTGGTTGGCACTCAGACGTTCAGCTAAAGCATAGGCAATATCTATACAATACCCTGTCCATTTTCCGTCATTTCTGTAGCCAAACCAAGGAGAATCTCCTCTAACTCCTACGAATATCAGCTCTCTTCTAATGATAGTTTCCTCTGTTTGTGTGTGACTGATTTTTGCTGGAAAAATAGTCCCTAGGAATGCCAACCATAAAAAAATCAGAATTTTTAGTTTTTTATTCATTTTTCCTCGTTTGAATAATTAGAATAATTAAACCGCTTCTACTTTGAAAACTATAGTTTTTCTGCCAATACTTCGAGATTGCTTCCTTACATCGCAATGACACATCGGAATAATTAGAAACTTCAGGTTTCAACATGGACGAGGTTTAGAATCTCCAAGTAGCTCGAGTAACAAATACTGAAATTGGGTCATTTCGATCGTCATGCTCTGGTTGTGTTTCGATAAAAAAACCGGATGTTACATCTATATTATTTGACATTCGATAATTGTAGAAAATTTGAAATTGTATAGAGGTATCTGGGTCATCTTCACCATTGTCAATATGTGTTACTTTTGGTTGTTGACCAACCGAAATACCTAAACTTCCATTTTCAAACACTAAGTCATCTATAGCTACTGTCACTGCCCAATTCCAAATATCTGCTTCATCCCCTTCGCGATCGCCTGCTTCTGCTTCAGCATTGCTATAACCAACCCAACCAGAAAAAGTAAATGGTGCCCAGCGATAGCTAGTTTGGAATCCAAAATGGTCTGCTGAAGTTGCCACTCTGCCAAAAGGTCGTTGAGCATTTCTGCTACCTGTAAAACCTGCTACATTAACTAAATCTGCTGTATAATATGCTCTTACATAAGCAAAAGAAAAATCAAAATCTACGGTTGGTGAAACTGTTAACTGAGCATAAGCGCTATTTGTACCGTTAAAAAGTCCACCACCTTCTCTTGGATCGTTAACTCTTCCTGTACCACCACCAGGACCACCTCCCAGATAAGCAACATCTAACCTAAAATTATCGTTAATTTGATAACTATAACCTAAACCAGCACCGCCTACTTGAATATAAATGACGGGGTTGTAAAAAGCGAACAAGGCTATACTTCCTGTATTACCACTGAGTAGTTTGGGATTAAGAGCAGGAGCCATCAAATCGAAGTCAAGTCCAGCAGCTCCTATATAAAGACTCATTTTCGTGTTGAGGGGAAAAATATAGTATACTTCTGTTAATCGCGCTATGTCATTAGGTGGAGAACCTGCGCCTATGAAAGTATGAGCTGTACCTGTATTTACTCCAGGTAAGTCTCCAACTCTTAGCCTAGTTCTCAGGAAGTCTAGACCTGTAAAACTGGTATCAAAGTTCAATGTTACGGCATGACCAAAGCCTAATTGACTATCATCGGCACTTACAGTAGCACCGTCTTTACCATCATTACCGAAAGCATCATAAAGGGCCATAGTTACTTGCCCTTTTAGTAATGTTGTGGTAGAAAACTGATTAGCTTCCAGGATATCTGTTCGTGTTTCTAGAGCATTCAGGCGGGATTTAGTATCGGCTATTTCGACGGCAAAATCTTCTTGTAATCGTTGGCTTTTTGCTAAGTCTTCTTGGGAAATATAACCTTCATTGAACTCTTCAATCAGGCTTTGAATAACTTGTAAACATTCGTTAAGATTTGCTGCAAATTCGTAACGACTGATGGCTCTATTGCCACCAAATGTAGCATTTGGGGAAGCCAATAGACAACCATAGCGTTCTGCTAATCCTTGTAAGGCACTATATGCCCAATCTGTGGGTAGAACATCACTAAGTTGATTGACAGAGTTAACTCGTTCTAGGGGCGGAGATATTTCGGGAGGCTGATCGAGTCGATTGTATTGTTCTATTTGTCCTAAGGTATCATCATTTTTCTCTGTAACAATATTTGTTTTTTTTTGGTCTAACTCTTCAAGTGATTTCGATGTCTGTGGAGGTTGCTTGAGTGGATTGTATTCCTCTATTGTTTCTAAAATCTGAGCAGTTTGGTCAAGACTTTCACTTGATTGTTGTTTCTTGGCTTCACTACTTGGAGTAATAGACAAGACAAATCCTATGCCTAAAATGAATGGGAATACTGCACCATAAAACTTACGTCCCATATTTTTAGTTTAATAATTTTACTGGAAGTACAAAAAACATTATTATGTTAATATGGTTTGTAACTTTGTTAAGTAAATATTTATATTAATTAGGCTGTAGGTGTTAGGTGGTACATCGTAGGTGTAAATTCAAGAGCTAATACTGGAAACAGATCATGAATTTGGGATATTTCTTCAATAACCCTTAAATATAAAATTTTGATTATGCTTAATTATCTTGACATGATATAAGTACTTTTTGGGCATTGCTGAGGGGGGGATGAATATAAATGGTAAGTGGGGGCAGGCATCCTGACTATCCCGAAAATATCAGGAACGGGAACGGGCAAGATGCCCATCCCACAAAACTATTAAAATCATCCCGTATTTATGCAACGCCACTTTTTGAGTTATTACCAACTGTCTTCTGCCTTTTTCCTTCTTCCCTCTTCCTTTTTTAATATGAATGACTCATCACAAAAATACTATATTATCAAGAAACTAGAGAAAACCTGTGAAATTTTGCCTAGTACACAAGTCGAACAAAAAAAAGACCCCGACGTTATAGAAACATGGGGTCCATTTAATACTGTTGAAGAAGCGATCGCCCGTCGTGTAGGATTGATTCGAGCAGGAAAATGTCAGCCAGAATAATTAATATAATTAATTTATCAATCTACTTTGTTGTTGACTGAGCTTTATTATTTTGGAGTTTTGCAATCTCTTGATTCAAAATTTCCAATGCTTTTGCATATTGAGGATCGTCAAGAGTACCTATTTTGTCGCGACTTTTCCGCAAAGCTTCTTTTTGTTCATCTGTCAGAGAGATTTCTACATCTGGTTTAATTCCCTCATGGTTAATATCGCGACCGCTCGGGGTGAAATATTTAGCGATCGTCACTGCTAACCCTGCACCTTTACCCACACCACGCACTGACTGCACCAACCCTTTACCAAAAGTTTTAGTACCTACTAATGTCGCTCGCTCATTATCTTGTAGAGCACCAGAAAGAATCTCACTTGCACTTGCCGAACCCCCATCCACCATAATCACCAATGGCTTATCTGTCAAAGACCTATTAGTAGCCTTTTGGCGATCGGTAACACCACTACGGTTTACAGTAGAAACAATATCTCCACGTTCGAGCCACATCCGAGCAATTTCTACGCTAGCATAAAGTAAGCCACCAGGATTAGAACGTAAATCTAAAATATAACCCGATACATTCTGAGTCTCTAACTCATCTATGGCCTCTCGCATTTCACCAGCAGCATTAGCACTAAACTGATTTAAGCGGATATAACCAACTTTACCCAGAGAACTGTCTTTCTGAGAATACTTTACCGGATGAATTTCAATTTTTGCTCTAGTAATAGGAAAGTCTATTTCCTGACCTTCTCGTTTAATGGTTAGAGTTACTTGAGAACCGATAGGACCGCGGATCAAACTTACTGCCTGATTTATATCCATTCCCTCAGTGCTTTGACCATCTATTTTGCTAATAATATCTTTAGCTTGAACACCTGCTTTAAAAGCCGGAGTATCCTCTATTGGTGAAATTACTACTAATTTTTTTGTATCTTGGTCTTGGGTTAGTTGAATACCTACACCTGTGAGTTCTCCAGAAGTGTCAATTTGCATATTTTTAAACTCTTCCGGGTCCATGAAGCGGGTATAAGGGTCTCCTAGCTTTTCAAGCATTTCCCTAATCGCATCATAAGCTTCTTCATCAGTTGTATAAGTTTGATCGAGATACTCAGTGCGAGTAGCTTTCCAATCTACTTGATTGAAAGTACCATCAACATAAGTTTTATCAATAATTTGCCAAACTTGGTCGATTAATTCTTTAGGGTCGTTATTATTTAATGATGCTTGAGAGGAAAGATGAATACCAGCGCCTATGACCGTAACGCCTGTTAACATTAATGCTGTTGCACCAAGAATTAGCCCACGTTTTGCTATAACCATTTGTTTGTTTGTCGAATTAATTTATACAATAATTACTACATCACTACTATGCCTAATTTAGCATAAGTAATATAATCCTTAGAATTAGGCTGTTTGATATATAAAAATCAAGAAAAGAAAAGGGAATCAGTTAAATCCTCATTAATAAATTTAGGATGTTTATAGTGAATACTTTATTTTGTTTTTATGGTGTATGTCTAGAAAAAAATATTCTTATTTAACTTGAGAAGTTTGGTCGTTTTAGTTATCAGTTAACTTCCTCTGAAGGAACTGCGTTAGATTCTTGACAGTACCTCTTGCAATAGGCGAGGTAAGAAAATACTGAATTTTCTTTTCTCTTGGTCTATTTGATATGGCAAGGAACCCTTCCCTACGGGATGCTACGCATTTTTCTGAGCAATATGTTTACAGCAGTTATGCAAAGCAAAAAACTAAGGCTTTTTATCCCTTTAAAAGGGGAGTTTTGAGACCGAATTTTTATGGTAAAATTTCAGCACTAATACTTGATTCATAAAGATAAAACTATGAAAATTCAACTGCTTATTTCCCTAGTATTAGTAGAAGTGCGATCGATAATTATTTTTGTTTATTCTCTTTAATCTAAATTTAGTATTAACCATTTTTTGAGGTATATCAAAGTTAGAATCTACTTCTACAGCTCTTGAATATTATTTTTAACTATTTATGCTAAATATAATATTAGGCTTACTCTCATCTATACAATTACAAACTTTTATAATTCAGAAAAATAGTATATTTATTGCCAGAATTTCAACTAAAACATTGAGATTTTATCTGTATCAAAATTAACTAATTGAGATTCCTACTATACCAAACGCAATAAATGTTTGTTACAAATGGTAGGGAGGTTACATCCAACATCTGTATTTCAGAAGAAAGAAGGGATAAATATTAAAAATAAGGGAAAAAGATAGAAATAACTATCTAAAATAAACTGGAGCAACTATTTTTAATCATATCCAATCCATATTACCTTTTTGTAGTATTCTTTTTTCAAAGTTGTATGAGATTCCTGATAGCCAACAAAAAGAAAAGCTCCATCTATTACAATTGTTAATTTATAGCGTTTATCAAGTTACTGAGGTACAGTTGTTTTTCTTCTTTTCTACTCTGTACCGACGTTACATGCAACGTCCTCATCCCTAAAATCAAATAGTTTTGTACTTCACCCTTCTTGAGCATTACTATAACTAAGGAGTGTATTATTAATTACACTCCCAATTAAATATCAATTATAAACTAAGGTTCAACCCAACGCCCATCAGCTTTAATCAAATTAATTAATTCTTCAACACCTTGAGACTCAGGGACCTTTTTAATTTCTTCCCGTCCACGATATAAAGAAATATAACCTGGTTGCTTACCTACATAACCATAATCTGCATCTGCCATTTCTCCAGGGCCATTGACAATACAACCCATAACAGCAATGTCCAATCCTGTTAAGTGTTTTGTTGCCTCTCG
The DNA here is from genome assembly GCF_010672695.1 of Okeania sp. SIO1H4. Taxonomy (NCBI): domain Bacteria; kingdom Bacillati; phylum Cyanobacteriota; class Cyanophyceae; order Oscillatoriales; family Microcoleaceae; genus Okeania; species Okeania sp. SIO1H4. The sequence goes on along the minus strand of NZ_JAAHGB010000007.1, from coordinate 38,303 downwards.
CACTTGATGCAGAACATTTTCCAGATTAAATAGAGTTCGGCCACAGGAGGGACAGGCAACATACTCTACCATTGTTTTCCGCAGACCCAAGGCTTGAAGAATACTGTAGCAAACTGGAATTTCTTTTTCGGGTGCTTCAGTTAAAGATACGCGAATTGTATCCCCTATTCCGTCTGCTAAAAGTGTAGCTATACCAGCAGTAGACTTAATTCGACCATATTCTCCATCACCTGCTTCAGTTACACCCAAATGTAGAGGATAGGCCATACCTAGTTCGTCCATCCGCTTTACCATTAATCGGTAAGCAGCAAGCATGACTGGCACCCGCGATGCCTTCAGAGAAATTACCAAATTGTAGTAGTCTAAGGATTCACAAATTTTGATAAATTCCAGGGCAGATTCTACCATGCCTTCTGGGGTATCTCCATAAGTAAATAGCATTCTTTCTGCTAAGGATCCATGGTTAACCCCAATTCGCATGGCTTTATTTTGGTCTCGTAAAGAAATTACCAGTGGTTCGAGGGTTTGGCGGATTTTTTCACCTATTTCCTCAAATTCTGCTTCGGTATATTCGTTTCTGCCAGATTGAGGTTTCTCGAATACATATAAACCAGGATTAATTCTGACTTTATCAACGTGCTTGGCAACTTCTAGAGCAATTTTCATACCATTATGGTGAACGTCAGCTACCAGTGGGACGGGTTTGTAAGTCTGTGTTAATTTCTGTCTAATCTCTGCTAAGGATTTTGCATGGGCCATACTGGGAACGGTAACGCGGACTATTTCGCACCCAATTTCGTGTAGACGACGAATGGCAGCTACGGAACCGTCAATGTCAAGGGTGTCTTCATTGATCATTGACTGGACTACGACTGGATGGCCACCACCGATGGTTACATTACCTACTTTGACGGGGCGAGTTTTTCGCCTATGGATAGTTGTGTCAAAGGCGGGTTGATTTGCAGAAGTTTTGGTTGGGTTGGGTAGAGTTTGCATAATATATCGTTATATTTCTGTAGCGAAAGGCTCAGTAATAGGTTTTGTCCTATATTCAGATTGCCATATAATTTGTCAATCTTATTAGTCAAGAGTCTAAAATTAAAAGTCATATGGATATTTAAAAAAAGCAAGTGGCAAAAAGCAAATTGCAAATATGAAAAATGCTAGTTTGGATCTTTTATTTTAAGCTCTATTTATTCCTTTAGTAATTATATTTATAGGTTCTATTGCTAAGAAATTAGCAAGAGGGAAAGGTTGGGAAAGACAAGATTTATTTTGGGGAATAGAACTTACCAATGGATAATTGATAATTAATCCCCAAAAGTTTAAAGCCTCTCCTTTTAAGGAGAAAAAAAATCAGATTTCCTTATATTCAATTCCGTTCCATAACGGTTTTAACCAGAGGTAATTATCCATTATTCATTATCCATTATTAATTAATGAAGTTATCTTCTATTTCTGGAGGTTTAACACTATTATTTGACTCTAATATTAATGCTGATGAGGCTCAAAAAGCTGGACTATTTATTACCGAAAATTTAAGGTATAAAGCCTCTCCATTCATGGATAAAAAAGAAAAAAATCCTTTTAGCCAATCTTCTTATTTACAAGAAGATGTAAGAGAGTGTTTGTAAACTAAAGATTAAGACGGCCAGAGTGCTTAATATTCGGTGGGTTACGGCGGAAAGTTAAATTTTGTTACGATTCATAGTTATTGTCGCCTAACCCACCCTACGCCTGGATTTAATATTCCTTTTACAAACAGTCTCTAATAATTAATAATTAATTATTAATTGTTGAAGATATCTTTTGGGCTTTTTATCTACGTTTTAAGTTTGCATCAAGAATGGCAAAACACAACACCAAGAGAAGAATCTTTTTGGTTGATTTTCTTTTCTAATATAATAGGTATAGGATTAATGACTTTATTTGTGTTTGGGATTAAGAGATAACAATTTTAGTTATGAAAGAAGAAGCTAACGACAGTTATCAAAAAAATGAGGCAGCATTTAGTAGAGAAAATGAAAATACTTCTACAACAATAGCTAGTACAGCAATGGTTACAGCATCTCTGATTGGAGCGGGAATAGGGGTAATAGCTGCATCAACTCCTATATTAGGAGCTGCTGCAATAAGTGCTGGAGCAGCTTCCGCACTGAAAATTATTCAAAGAAGGGGAAAGGAAAGAAAAGCGACCCAATAATTAGAGGAATAATGATAGTGATATTAAGTCTTATAGAGTATTTATAAGCAAAATATTAAGGGTCAAATATCGTAATGAATTTACATTCATGGCTAATATTCAATAATTAATACAGGACTTACCGAATAATGAATAATGAATAATGAATAATGAATAATTAAGAGTTGATAGTTAATAATTATTCATTCAAAAATTCAGGTTTAAAGCCTCCCCTTTTAAGGGGATAAAATAAAAAAAATCCTTTTAGTCAATCCTCTTCTTTTAAGAAGAGGTAATTATTAATTGTTAATTGCTGAACGATGAGGTACTAAAAACTAGGATTTGAGTGTGAGATTGTTTCCCTGTGGGTGGCAATGTTGAAGAAGGAGACAGGAGACAGGAGACAGGAGACAGGAGGAAAATTACATGGGGATTCTCACCCCAAGTAATTTTGAACACCGTGTAGACGGTGGGGTATTAAACCCACAAAGAAAATGATAAAAATTTGTTGTAATTCGTAAGTCCTATAATAATTAGGGTTTGCTGAAAAAGTCTTTTTGCTCTTTGTAGGGAGTAGGGAGTAGGGAGTAGGGAGTAGTTAAGAGTCAGGAGGAATGGGAATTATAGAGGAGGTAGAAGTAACAATTATCTCTTAATTTTTCTGTCCTACTAAACTTTTTCTGCTAACTTTTTGCACCTTTTTGACCTAAAAGCTTGTACAATTTGGCGACTAAAAATTGCTAAAAGCAATATCAGTCAATGCTTTCAGATTTATTCAGCAAACCCTAATTACTTCTCTTTAAAAGAAGAGAGTCAATTAAAGTGATTTTTTTCTCTTTTTTATTCTGAAAAAGAGAGGCTTTAAAATTTAATTATTTGGTAAAAGTCCTAACTTTTTGATAACTATAGTGTTTCTATTTGAAATGTCAATCTAGATTTAGTTTTTTTCTTATAGAAAAAGCACGCCGTTCGAGTACCTTATATCCTTATATTTGCTACTCTTTAATGCTGTGTTCCCTCCTTTAATATTCCCTATTCCCTATTTCGTAGCACGTTTGTCTCCACATCCCAGAGCAAAACACTATATCGAGACTTTAGTCAAAAACATCTAGAAAATAAACTCAAAAATTTATACCAATTCCCATGCATTAATGCTTAATTTAGGTAAGACTTCAGTTATTAAGTAATTAAAAATAGCAGAATAACTTTTTTGCTAATTAGCAGCTCAGTTAATGTTAATTATTCATATCTTTAACTTCCCCTCCTGGGAGGGGTGAGGGGTGGGTTCCCTACTCCCCTACTCCCCTACTCCCCTACTCCCTTTATTCCCTATTTCTTCAGTTACAAAATTATCATAGTCAGCTTCAACTTGCTGCGCATATTTAAAAGCTATTTCACGCACTAATTTTCTAAATTCTTGATGCTTACCATCAGTAATTTTTTTTACTTGTTTTTCAAAGGAAGTAGAAACTAATTTTTTATCAAAATCTTTATCTGCTCTAGCATGGTTGGTAGCCAGAATTTTTCCCCATTGTTGAGCGACTTCTATAAAACTGTTTTTATCTATTAAATTTTTAATTTTGAGAGATTTTTTATAGGGAGATATTTCTCTAACAGAATAATCACCAGAAAAATCTCCATCAATAGGATTATTATCCACAAGTTTTATCCATCCTAAAAAGTCATCAGCGTCTTTAATCAGTGCTTTATAAGCTAGAGCATGACGTTGAGCACTATTATTAAATATTTTCCAATAATTAATCCGGTCATATAAGCTGAACAATTCATCAGTAGGTGCTGGCTGAAACTGATGTTTAATATCTAGGATATGGTCATCATCTAAAGCATCAGTTTTCCCTTCTATTAAGACATAATAACGTGGTGTTCCTAAGGAACCTAAACCTGCATTTAATCTTTGGGCAACATCTTTAACTTTAAAATATTCTGGGTCATAATTTAGGTTTCCGGAAAGGGTTTTACCATAATCTAGCATTCGTGATTGAATAGCCTTTTTAGCATCAGTAGCAAGACCTAATTTTTCACTGGAAAAATCAAACATTCTTTGATTATCTATGACTTTAGTCCACTTATATAGCATTCCTTGTCGTGTTTTTTGAGCGGCTTTTTCTATGGTTCTTTTTATCTCTCCTTTAGTATTAGCTTCTGTAAAATATATTTTAGTTTCTTCGTCATTTCCTACATAAGAAGCTAAGGTATCTAGATAAGTTTCACTAAGGCTATCAACAACTTCTTCTTGTTCGGATTTAGATAGGGTAGAATCATTTGCCACTAAAATAATACTGGTTGCTAAACGCCACAAATCATATTGATAATCAGCAATAATTGATTCGTCAAAATCATTCATATCAAAGATAATTTCTCCTTGATCGTTATTATAAGCACCAAAATTATCAACATGACAATCTCCTAAAATCCAAGTTTTTGTATTAGGATTACCAAATTTACTGAGTCTACTATCATTAGCAAAATCTTGCCAAAACAAATGATTTGTTGCTCTGTAGAATGCAAATTCTGACTCTTGCATCTGAGCATATTTTTTGTCTTTTAACTGTTGTTTTTCCACTGGATTTGCATTTTCTAAAATTAAATTCGTATTTAATTCAATGGATTGGAATACTTGTTGTTCGCGCCGACTATTATCAATGGGTTGAGCGGAAATATTAGAAGATAGCAAGAACCAATTTATGATAATTAGGATAGTTATTACTATTAGGCTATTTCCGGTCGTATTACTTAATTGATTAATCATTATTAGAGTAATTTGAGTGGCATTGATTATATAAGCGGGTTGGCGTTAAAAATTATTGTTATGCCAAGGCAGATAGGGTGGTCGTTGGATTGGTAAAATTAGAAAGGGCACAAGGAAATAAATTTTTGACAAACTTTTTTTTCGTCAAATACTTAAGTTTTTTTGTGGCTTATTCTTCTTATTTAGTAATATTCGACGCAGTTATAAGTAAGCATTCAGCCGTCAGCCATCAGCTATCAGCTATTGCTTTTAGTTTACGATCAAAGCTTTATTAATTGTCTTACTACAAAAGTTGGTTCCCTTGACCTTAAAGTCAATATTAATTTAAACACTGTTCTTAAAGAGAAAGTCTTGTTGCGGAAAGCTAATAGCTGTTTGCGCAGCATTCCACAGGAAATGCTTACAGTTATAAAGAAAATATCTTAAGAATCAGTAAAGAGGAAATAGTGGTAAAGATTTCAGACTTTATTCTGTTTATTTTTGAGGGTTTTACAAATCTGACAATAATTACTACTTCCCAAGTATATTGGAAAACTAAATGGTAATTTTTGCTTCTCCCCAAAACTAGCTAATTACCTGAAACTGCTTCCTATTTCCTCAAAAATTTTAATGTTCTATTCACATCATTTAAGGCGAACTATAAATTAGTAATAATACTAATTTTTTTTTCTTCCTTCTTCCTTCTTCCTTCTTCCTTCTTCCTTCTTCCTTCTTCCTTCTTCCTTCTTCCTTCTTCCTTCTTCCTTCTTCCTTCTTCCTTCTTCCTTCTTCAATGGCATAAAATCAATATTCTCTCTGCACTTATTTCAATTTAAATCATTATCATTACTCAAAAATTCTCGCATATATTGATTAACCAATTGAGGCTGTTCCTGTTGTACCGAGTGACCACAATTAGGAATATAGCGAATCTGAAAATTTTCCACATATTCTTCTGTGCCATAAGTTAATTCTTTTCCTAAAGCCGTATCCTCTTCACCCCAAAGCATTAAAGTAGGAATTCGCAATATTCCCCACTCTTGTTGATTGAAAAATCCAGAAAATATATTACGATAATAATTAATCATTGAAGTTAAAGCGCCTCGTTTAGCCACAGCATCCTTGTAAGCTTCTATATCAGCATCAGTAACAGCAGATTTATTTACCATACTTTTAAAAATAGAACCAATACCTTGATAATCATCAAATTCAAGCATTAATTCTGGCAAAAAAGGTAACTGGAAGAAAAACATATACCAACTTCTCAAAAGTTGCTCTGGAGTACCTAAACCCTCCTTAAATTTTGCTGGATGAGGAATATTCATTACGATTAATTTTTCTACCATTTCAGGATGTGCATAAGCAAAAGACCAAGCTATTACCCCTCCCCAATCATGTCCTACTAAAACACATTTTTCATAACCTAATTCTTTGATTACTCCTTCTATATCTTTAATAAATTCTGACATTACATAAGCAGATTTATCTTCTGGTTTATCACTTTCATTGTAGCCTCTTAAATCTAAGGCAACTGCTTTATAATCTTGAGCAAATTCAGGAATTTGATGTCGCCAAGAATACCAAAATTCAGGAAATCCATGTAACATTAACATCAAAGGGCCTGAACCTTGAGTCACATAATGGATTTTAATACTATTTGCTGTGATAAAATTGCTAGACCAAGGATTTTCTTTGGTTAACATTGATACCTCCTGAATAATTACAGTAAGTTTAAATAGTTGAACTTTACACTTCATTCTATCATTTTCTGATGATGCGATAAATTATATATCGATATAAATTCAACTATTTTACTACTAGAATATGTAGTAAAATCTTCCACATAATCATTGTTATTACTGTGGCGATCGCTGCTCAGACGATACTAAAATTTGCTATTAAGATTATTATTTAAAATATATTTATCACTACACTAAATCAAAACATCAAAATCAATGTACTTTGATATCCAGTCATAATCATTAACCAACCTACAGAACTAATTCCTGCATTTACTAACTACTCTAAAATCAGAACAATCATTTCCTCTTTTGCTTCTACAAACCCTGTACCAAAAATTTTAAAATTGGAGAAGCAAATACAACTATCAGAATAGTAAAAGTGAATGAAGGTCAGAATATCCAATGATCAACTGTAGCAATTAATTTTTTTTGTAGTGTTAACTAGCTCTGGGTTAAAAGCTTTTAGCTTTAGTTTAAATCTCCGGCCTATAAATGCCAAATAGTTTAAGAGTGGTTTAAATACTCTTTTAAATTGTATTTTTCTCGGTTTCAGCTATTTATCACTCGCTGTTTACGGAGAATGACCTCAGGAAATGCTGACTGCTAAATTGCTGTTTGCAGAGCATGACCTCAGGAAATGCTTTTTCATAATAGGTACATCAATAATCAAGGATATTTAATCACGAAAATAATCATTTTTTCTGACCCTTAAATCCATTAAATAATAATAGTAGCATCTACCTATAGTAAAGCAATAAACTTATCCATAAAATTAACTACCAACTAACACGAAGTAACAATTATAAATAACTCCATTCTTCTCTAGTTTGATATTTCAGATATCAAGGGTATAGCAGTGGGAGGAAAGGGCACGGACATATCAAAAACTTAAAACTCAGACAACACCAGATTTTTCCTTATCTGGTAGATAACTAAACGCTTTCTTCCTTCTTCCTTCTTCCTTCTCCTATAAATTAGCTGCTGGTCATCCTAGCTGGGCAAAAATTCTTAATACTAAAATCTATTAAATAACATATTCATATAGAAAATAAAGAGTTGCTTATACCAATGTTATGTAAGGCTGAACATAATTATGAAATTGATTAACTTGTCTGTCTTGATCTACAGTCAACTCTGATTAAAATTTTATTCTATATAACTTTATCTTAATTTCGTATTAGAACATAGACTAATAATCAACCTTAAACAGGAAAGTATTTTTCCCGCTTTTGTCTTCTGAAATTGCTATAAATAGATGCCAAATTAAGTAATATCCATCTAGAGAGCTAGAGAAATTTATAAAAAATGCTAGATTAGCACACTAAATGATCTGACAGTGAAAGAAATATTTGCTCCTTTAGCTAAAAAAGTTAAAATTTTCTTGCTCTATTTATAGCAATTACCAAAAATAATACTACAAAAAAGAAATTGGAAATTTATGCCTCAAAGGACAATACTCAATTCTATTACTCACCTATTTCTATCATTGTTTACCTTTTTATTTTTTCTGATTTATTGAAATTTATTTTATTATTTTTGCTTTCTTTTCCTGTCAATATAAGGAGGTAAAAATTTAGTTTCCTCCTCCTCATAAATAGTATATTGCCAAGGAACATTAATATCGTGAGCTGTGCTCTTCCCATTGTAAGAAGATCGACGTTGGGGTTGAGCTAATAAAATAATCATTCCGACTAAAATAATACCACCGCCAAGAAGTAAAATAGCTAAGACTATTCCTCCAATAAACCACAGTATACCTTTTTCTAAATAATTCGCAGAACTACCTGAAGCTCTTCTGCTATAATTATCTATCCCCTGTTGTAGACTCAATCCAGAAATCAAACGTTCTTGCTCCTGGACTTGAATCAACAATCGGTCATTTTGTAGCTTCAGTTGATCTTGTTGCAGTCTCAGTTGTTGTGTCTCTGCCCATTGTTGCTCTAACTGAGTTTTCAACTGTCGCATATCAAGTAATTGCTGCTGTAGTTGAGTTTTCAGTTGCTCATAAGCTGAACGTTGTTGCTCTGATTGATTTTTAATTTGTTGTTCCAACTGATAGTCCTTAAAGTCAGGAACTGAAGGGACTGAAATTGGTGGGGGTGGTAATGGCTGGGGTGAGACAGTTACTAAAGGAGAAGGAGAAGGATATACTTTTGGAGAAGGAGAAAATGTGATTGAGGGAGAAGGGGATGCTTTTGGCGCTTCCGTCCGATAATCAGGAGACGACTTGCCAAATACAATCCAACCCATGAGCAAGAGGACAATCAATATCCCCGTCAGAATACATCCTCCTATAAACGCTGCAGTCTGATTCATTATTTAATTTTACTTGATGGTTAAACCAGGACTATTTGACAAATCATATAGAGTATCTATTCTCTAATGCCGATTAATATCATAACCAAGCTTATGCAACAAAAATCAAAAACATCACTACTGTATTTACGTCAAGTCAAAATTATCTCAGTTATTCTGAGTTTCAAATGTTTAACCTTCTGTTAATAGTAGGATCTGTTGGGCATACTGCACTGGTTTCTAGAAAAAATTAATATAGAAATATACGGACTTTGAAATAAGATCCTACGACAATTAGTATTTTGATGCTACCTCCATCTAAAAACATTTGTCTTGGACTTCCAAGTTTTCTTCTAGGAAATAATCTGAAAAATATTTTTACCACAGAAAAGCAAATAGAAGCGTGGCAGGAGATTAGGAGAAAAAATCTTGGTAGAAAATCACCCCCCTTTTTTTTTAGCAAAGCTACCTTTCTTTTCTTGTCCTTTCCTTTCTTATTTCTGTATAGCACTACGTCTTTTGGCGTTTGACAATAAATTTCGGTTGTAAGGGAACACCGGATCTGGGAATAGGGGTGGGACTCAGCGGGGTCCAACAGAGGCAACCACTCGGAACCCGGCGAGGTTTCCTCGTCATGGGACCTACTAACAGAGGTAATGGGCACTCCTGTGAGGGAACAAAGGAATGTCAAGAGCGTATTTGCGTAGCGCTATACTACTTCACGGAAGTAATAAATCAAAAATCAAAATCAAGGGTTATAAGGTAAGAAAAATCTATCAAAAACTCAAGGGGTGATAGAAATCATATCTGATTTCTACCATAAGATATGTTAAGCTTAAGAATCTTGTTATTCTTACTTATATTTATAGATACAGGGATTTAGTGCCTTATATATTTTTGGTAACATATTGACTCTTAACATATTAATTAAGCGAATTAATTAACAATTTTCTTTTAATAATGGCCTCTGTTTTTTCTATTTATAAAGAACAAGTAAGTTAGAAGAAAAAATGAAAAGATGCTAGGAAATCTCAGGGTTATAGTAATCTTCAGATTTGACCTTTCCAACTTCATCTAGATCTTGATTTATACAACCTTGTCTTTGAGCATATTGACAAACACGAGCCCATAACTTTGCTTTAGTACCAGGTGGTCCAGAAGAAAATAACACCCGATCTCCACCTACTATTTTAACTAGACAGACTGGGCAAGTTTCTTGTTGATTTTCTGACATTGTTAATTATTTATTGTTTAATCATAAATTGACTTATAAGTATATAACGCTTTTTATTAATTTTGGCAAATCTCATATCTAGCAGATGTAATATTTTAGGAGGAAGGCAGATTAAGATTTTCTAGAACAATCTCCAATTTCAAGTTATTTATTATTGGTATATAGCATTTACATTTTAAATATGAATATAGAATTAAATATTTGAGAGGAAATATTAATTGAAAATAGTATGAGGGAAAAACAGCATTTTTTTACTAAAAAAATAACAATCTATTATAATAAATTACCTGATAAATTATATTTAAATCAATAATTATTTAAGCGTTAAAATTGCTATCACTAAATAATTAATTACTTTTTTATGGGATATTTACTGCTAACAATTAAAGGGAAAACTAAGTAATAAATATATTTAAATATATTTATTAAAAATTCCAAAAAATCAAAAATAAACTAATATAAATTATGTTGATATCGGAGCTTTATTGCAATGATAAAGTAGGATGTGATAGACTTATAGAGAGTTAATTAGTACCTTTTTATCAGCATATTTAGTATAAAAATCATAAAAATCAACCCTTTTTTCTTAATTAATTTTACCTATGTATTCTACACAAGCATTCTAATAATTTGCATAAGATTTATGAATTACATAGAAAAAATCAATCATTTACTTAAACCATCTGTTAATCTAACTAATTTAGCTATAGATTTATTTGCTGGATGTGGTGGTTTATCTCTCGGTTTTGAAGCCCAGGGATTTCAAACTTATGGTTTTGAAATGGATGCCGATTGTTGTGCAACTTATAATAAAAATCTCAAAGGTAATTGCACTAAAATTACTCTTTCTTCTGAAACAGAATTACCTCCGGCAAATGTAATAATTGGCGGTCCTCCCTGTCAACCTTTTAGTGTTGGGGGAAAGCAAAAGGGTTTGAAAGATTCGCGAGATGGTTTTCCTATTTTTATTAATGCAGTGGCAAGATTACAGCCGGAAATTTGGTTATTTGAAAATGTAAGAGGTTTACTTTATCGTAATAAATGGTATTTAGATGAAATTACTCAAGCACTTCAATCTTTGGGTTATATTATTGAGGTTAAATTGTTAAATGCTGTTGATTTTGGTGTGCCTCAAAATCGTCAACGAGTAATAGTTATTGGGCATAAAGGTGAGTTGAAATTTCCTCAAGTTTTAGACAAAAAAGTAACTGTTGGAGAAGCATTAGGAGAAATGGCATTCCATGCACCTCCAGAGTCAAAATTTCTGACTCCAAATATGGATAAATATGTGGCAAAGTATGAAAAAGCTTCTAGTTGTAAACAACCTCGTGACTTGTATTTAGACAAACCTGCGAGAACTTTAACTTGTCGAAATATTTCGGCTCCTACTGGTGATATGCACCGGATAAAATTGCCGGATGGGAGAAGAAGGCGTTTGTTATTAAGGGAGGCAGCAAGATTACAAAGTTTTCCTGACTGGTTTGAATTTGTAGGAAAAGAAACCAGTTGTTTTAATCAGATTGGAAATGCAGTTCCTCCTTTATTTGCTTTTCATTTGGCAGGGAGTATTAGGAGCTATTTAGAATCTAGGAAAAGATTCTCGCCAGAGGAAATTTCACAAAAAATTATGCCTGTACAATTATCATTACCTTTTTAAGAGATAAAAATGCCTCAAATTCCCCAAGATATTACTAAGTCAGATAAGTCTAAACAATTTCAAAAGTTAATCAATGAAGCGTTATATATTATTAGTAAGTTTGGTGTACCTCTTGAGGGGATGACTAAAAGACGATTGGAAAGAATGGCAATGGCTTTTTTAGCTGTAGCCAAAGTTAAGAAAACTAATGAATGGGCAAAAATTGATAATTCTCATGCTTTAAGAACTAGGGAAATTATTAGGTACTGGAATAATTATTTTAATGAAAAAATATCTGAAAGTTCTTATGATGATATTCGAAGGAAAGATTTAAAATTAATTGTTCTTGCAGGAATTATTATTCCTAGTGCTGCTAATCCAAATTCAGCTAGAAATGATGGTACAAGATCTTTTGCTTTAAATCCCGATATTGCTAATCTAGTTAAAAATTTTGGCTCAAATAATTGGGAAGAAGAGGTTGATATTTTTTTAGCTAATCTAGTCACTCTAGAACAACAACTTTCTAGTCAACGAGAAATAAGTTTAATTCCTGTTAATTTTCCTTCTGGTAAAGTCTTAAATTTTAGTCCTGGCAAACATAATGAATTACAGAAAGCAATTATTGAAAGTTTTTTACCTAGATATGGTTATGGTGCAGAAATTTTATATGTCGGCGATACAGCTAAGAAGTTTTTACATTTAGAAAAAAACAAACTGAAAGAACTAAACTTTTTTGAATTATCTGATGGAGAATTACCCGATATAGTAGCTTATTCAGAACAGAAAAATTGGCTTTATTTGATAGAAGCTGTTCATAGTTCAGGGGTAATTTCTAATGTACGTTTATTAGAATTGAAAAAATTGACAGAAAAATGTCAGGCTGACATAATTTTTATTACAGCTTTTCTAGACCATAATACTTTTCGCAAATTTGCTGCTGAGATTGCTTGGGAAACAGAAGTTTGGATTGCTGATGCACCAGACCATATAATTCATTTTGATGGTGAAAAATTTTTAGGTCCTTATTCTCAAATAACTAATACTTAAAAAAAATTATGACTGAAATTAACTGGCAATTATTCTGGATATTAATGATTTTGCATTGTGTTATTGGTACTGCTGCTGCTTTTGTGGCAAAAAGTGGAGGTAGGAATTTTAATATTTGGCTAGGTTGGGGTTTATTGGGGGGTACTATTGCTTTGATAACTGCATTTTTGTTACCTGCTAAAAATCTAGATTAAAAAGGAAATTAATTAGCCGACAATTAGAGAAATTTATCTAGAGATAAACAGAATTTAGTTGAATAAAAAGTCATGCTTAGGGACGAAACACCCCCCATAGTTTTTATAATATCAAAATTTTTGTGGCGATGCAACCGAAAATCCTTTGACGCGCGATTTTTTTGAGCTTAAGAGAATGAAAATATTTATGGTTTTCCACTGAGAATGCATGGAAAGATTTGATGAGGGAAAAACAAGCATATATAGCGCTGTGCGCAGGCAACAGGCAACAGGCAACAGGGGGAATAAAAGACCGATAATACAAGACTTTTAGCTATTGGACAGTTCTTGTAATTTGTAAATATGCCAGCGCACATTGCTATATTTTACTTGAGCTTCACAGGATGACAACTTCAACAAATATCTACTTACCTTGAGGTAGACCAGACATTTGGGAAAATTTTCTGACAAATTTGCGACTACATATATATAGAAGTGAAATTTTCATCTTTTCAGAAAACTGGTAAAAAATCGAAGGGAAATAAGAGGCAGTTGCTCAACTTCAACAAATATCTACTTACCTTGAGGCAGACCAGACATTTGGGAAAATTTTCTGACAAATTTGCGACTACATATATATAGAAGTGAAATTTTTATCTTTTCAGAAAACTGGTAAAAAATCGAAGGGAAATAAGAGGCAGTTGCTCAACTTCAACAAATATCTACTTACCTTGAGGCAGACCAGACATTTGGGAAAATTTTCTGACAAATTTGCGACTACATATATATAGAAGTGAAATTTTTATCTTTTCAGAAAACTGGCAAAAAATCGAAGGGAGATAAGAGGTAGTTGCTCAACTTCAACAAATATCTACTTACCTTGAGGCAGACCAGACATTTGGAAAAATATCTGACAAATTTGCGACTACATATATATAGAAGTGAAATTTTCATCTTTTCAGAAAACTGGTAAAAATCTAGGGTAGACAAGAGATAGTTGCTCAACTTCAGAAAATGTCTACTTACCTCTAGAGCAAGCAGATATTTTTCCAAAATCTCTGGTAATTTTTCAACTCTTTAATCTATCTAGAATGAAGTTTATTCAAAGCTGTAAAACTGACAGAAATGTGAAAATTACTGACTGAAAAAAATTCAGACTTCAGTTAATCTCAACTTTCCTCAAATTTGGGCGGATACTTCTCCAACACCTCCCGCAAATATTTCCCAGTATAAGACTCTGAATTCTCTGCCACCTCTTCCGGCGTTCCACAAACAATTATTTCTCCTCCTTTATCTCCACCTTCCGGACCTAAATCTATTACCCAGTCAGCACAACGAATCACATCTAAATTATGCTCAATAACTACAATCGAATTTCCCTTATCCACCAATCTTTGCAAAATATTTAATAACTGATGAACGTCATAAAAAGATAAACCAGTTGTTGGTTCATCTATTAAATAAATAGTTTTTCCTGTTGCTCGTTTAGACAATTCGGAAGCTAATTTTACTCTTTGTGCTTCTCCTCCAGAAAGAGTCGGTGCGGGTTGACCTAATTTGACATAACCTAACCCTACATCTACCAAAGTTTGTAATCGACTCGCTGCCCTGGGAATATTTTTGAATACTTCTAAACCTTCCTCTACAGTCATATCTAAAACATCAGCAATTGACTTATCTTTATATCTCACCTGCAAAGTTTCTCTGTTATATCTTGCACCCTTACAAACATCACATTGCACATAAACATCTGGTAAAAAATTCATTTCAATTACATTTACACCTTGTCCGCTACAAGCTTCACATCTCCCACCTTTAACATTAAAAGAAAATCGCCCCGGTTTATAACCTCTTGCCTTAGCTTCAATAGTTTCCGCAAATATTCCTCTAATTACATCAAATACTCCTGTATAAGTTGCCGGATTTGAACGGGGAGTTCTACCAATAGGTGATTGGTCAATTACAATTGCTTTATCTATTGCTTTTAATCCTTTGATTTTTTCCAAATTTTTCGGGAATGGAACTTTTCGACTCAGATGATTTTGCAAAGCTGGATAAAGTAATTCGTTAATTAAGGTAGATTTTCCCGAACCAGAAACTCCAGTAATACAGACAAGTTTTCCCAGAGGAATTTCTACATCTATATTTTTTAGATTGTTTCGATGACAATTTTTCAGTAGTAGAGATTTGCCGTTTCCTGTTCTTCTTTCGGATGGGGTGGCAATAATTTTTTTGTCGGATAAATAAGCTCCTGTTAGTGATTCTTCTGTTGCTAATAATGTCTGGAAATTTCCCTGAGAAATTATTCGCCCGCCATGCACTCCCGCTCCCGCACCTATATCAATAATATGGTCGGCAGTTCTAATAGTTTCTTCGTCATGTTCTACAACTATTAATGTATTTCCTAAGTCGCGAAGTTTGGTTAAAGTTTGCAAGAGGCGATTGTTATCTCTCTGATGTAAACCGATACTTGGTTCGTCTAAAACGTAGAGAACTCCTGTTAGACCAGAACCAATTTGTGTTGCTAATCTAATTCTTTGCGCTTCTCCTCCAGAAAGAGTCATTGTTGCTCGGTCTAATGTTAGATAATCTAAGCCAACATCCAAAAGAAAATTTAGTCTGGCTCGAATTTCTCTCAATACTAATTCTGCTATTTTTGCCTGGCGATCGCTTAGTTTTAAGTTATTGATTTTTTCTAGACATTCTCGAATGGAAACTTCTGTAAAGTCGGTAATTTTATATTGCCCTACTTCTACGGCAAGTGCTTCTGGTTTTAATCTTTTTCCTTGGCAAGTTTCGCAGGTTTGATTGACTAAGTATTGTTCTAATTTTTGTTTGATTAAATCTGAACCAGTTTCCTCATATTGCTTTTCCAAAGTCGGGATAACTCCAGGATAGTAACGATAATCTCCTTCTCCATTTTTCGTTTCTATCCAGATAGGTTCGTCGCTACCTTCTAGCACTAACTTTTGTTCTTTCTTGCTCAATTTATTCCAGGGAGTTTCTATCTCAAAGTCATAAGCTTCAGCCAAACTATACAGCAGAGAAAAATAATAGGGATTTTCCTTGTTTGACCAGGGAGCGATCGCTGAATATAAGGGTGCATTGGGGTCGGGTACTATTAATTCTGGGGAAAATCGCTTCAAACTACCCAAGCCATGACAAGTCGGACAAGCGCCGTAGGGAGAGTTAAAAGAAAAGAGCCGGGGCGACAACTCCTCCATCACTGCTCCATGCTCCGGACAGGCAAAATTTTCCGAAAATACTATTTGAGTCTGAGACTTTTCCATTTCTGCTTCTAGTTCCTGACTGGAATTAACTGAATTATTGTCAGATTTAGAATTAGCTGAAGTTGCTATTTTTGCTGGAGTTAGGTTATATTTATTTTTTGTAGGCACTGCCCCTATCTTGGTTGATGTGTCATTTAATACGTTAATTAATGCAATTCCAGTAGATTGACGTAGACAAGTATTTAGAGAATCTGCTAAACGTTCCTCTATTCCTGGCTTTTTTATAAGTCTGTCGATAACAATTTCTATAGTATGTGTACGATTTTTATCTAATTTGATGTTTTCAGCAATTTCTACGACCTCTCCATCAACCCTCAAACGAACAAATCCTTGAGCAGCTAAACTAGATAAAAGTTTCTGATGAGTCCCTTTTTTGCCTCGAACCACGGGAGCTAGGATATGAAATTTCGTGCGGTCTGGAAGAGCCATAATTCTGTCGCACATTTCATCAATGGTTTGAGGAGCAATATTATGGTGGCAAATTGGGCAATGGGGTTCTCCTGCTCTCCCAAATAGTAATCTCAGATAGTCGTAAATTTCCGTGACGGTGCCGACTGTGGAGCGAGGATTATGGGATGTGGATTTTTGGTCGATGGAAATGGCAGGGCTTAATCCTTCGATGGAGTCTACGTCTGGTTTGTCGAGTTGTCCGAGAAATTGTCGGGCATAAGCGCTGAGGGATTCGACGTAGCGGCGTTGCCCTTCGGCGAAGATTGTGTCGAAGGCGAGGGAGGATTTGCCGGAGCCAGAAACTCCTGTGAAGACTATGAGGCGATCGCGTGGGAGTTCTAGGTCGATGTTTTTGAGGTTATGTTGTCTGGCACCTCGGATGCGGATGGTATTTTCAGGGGCGGTCATTTCAGTTATCAGTTATCAGTTATCAGTTATCAATTATCGGTGATCAGCAAAATTTGTAGTGCCATGACACACCTAAATCAGTTATCAGTTATCGGAAAATTAGTCGTGCCAAAGGATTTTTCGGAATCTTCCACAGGAGCAATGCCAGAGATATTTTCATTCTGTGAAGCATTCATATAGAACTCAATTCCGCTTTCCTATAGAATGCTAATCTCAAAAAATGGTGTGCCATGTCAGTCCAACTGCGAAAACGACAATTTAACGTCAAAGAATATAACAAAATGCCTGAAGTAGGCATCCTGAAAGAAGATGAGCGAGTAGAACTAATAAGAGGAGAAATTCTCAAAATGTCCCCAGTAGGTTGTCACCATGCAGCTTGTGTAAATCGTTTAAATAAATTATTTTCTCAAAAGTTAGACGATCTAACTCTAGTCAGCGTTCAAAACCCTGTTGAATTAGATGATTATTCTGAACCATGACCAGATATAGCTTTGTTAGAACCAAAAGCAGATTTTTATTAATCAGGACATCCCCAGTCTCAGGATTTATTTTTGGTAATTGAAGTGGCAGATAGTACGATTCAATTCGACCGTGAAGTTAAAGTTCCTCTTGATGCAGAAAATAATGTAATTGAGGTTTGGTTGGTAGATATTAATGAGGAATGTTTGGAGGTTTATTGACAACCTATTGGTAGTGGTTATAAACAAGTACAAAAGTTAGAGCGTTGTGAAAAATTTTTTACCAAAGTGTGACTTGCTGGAATTTGATTTACTAAATCTTCAAACTTAAACTTATAATCTTCATCCAATAACCTATCAACTTCCACATTCCTAGTTCCCGTCAACAAACAAATTAAAGTCGCCCCCAAACTATATAAATCAGAAGCATTACTCAAAGGTAGATTAAACATTTCCTCCGGTGGCATAAATCCTGGAGTTCCCGCTGCAATACTACTTAAAGCCAACTCCTCACCTCGCAATCTTGCCAAACCAAAATCCACCAAATAAACCTACAAATTTTCATCCACTAAAATATTCTCCGGTTTAATATCCCGATGAATTATTGGAGGTTGAAAATTTTGCAAATATACCAAAATTCCCAAAACTGAAATAGCAATTTGTTTCACTTCTTCAGGAGTAAAAATATGCCTTTCTGCCAAAGATGGAGCATGAATATATTCTGTTACCAAACAAAACCCATACTCAGTTTCAAAAGAATTTAAATAATAAGGAATTTGAGAATGTTTTAATTGTTTGAGAGCTGAAATTTCCCGTTGATAATTCTTAAAAGCTGATCAACTTCCATCAGCAAGAGCAAATCTAAATTCCTTAATTACAACCTGTCGATTTGAAGTGATAGAGGAAGCTAAATATGTAATCCTTCCACCTTGTAAATTACGCCCTAGTTCTTGACTAATTTGATAACCGTAATTAGTAAAATCTGGAAAATTTTTCATATTCTGTGACTGACTTTTTTTCAAGCAATTAAACAAGTGGTTTTGCCAAGGTGCCCGAGGAATATTGCTTTTGTCATAGGAAACAATTTTAATCTGACAAAATTAACCTATTTCATTGCAAAAATATAGTAACTTGCATAGATATTTTGTTATTACTCCTGCAACTTTAGTTTGTTCTTTAATTATGCAGACAATTTGATGACTTATTACTATTCCTAGTAAGCTTCTTTGAGCATTAGTATTTTCTCTTGATTCTATATGTTTTAAATTAATTGAGTATATTTACTATTAGATCGAATAATTTTTTCTGGTGGGGAATGATTCATTAGAAGGTGAGCTAAGTTCAAAGGTTAGAGTTGTAATAGTTACCATTTCTGTGTTTGATTTACCCAATTGCCCAAGCAACTAAATATCTAATAATGAAATTAATCTCTTCTCTATTATTCCCATCCATTACTCAAAAACTACAAGAATTTTTATTCTGTGAACCTCTCTAGAAAAATTGTCTATTTTTTCTAGCGATCGTCTCAACCTTGCCTAGCAATATCCGTCCCTATTGTACCCAAAATTTCCACTCCACGAAATTCACTGATTTTCTCAGCTATCAAAAATACAAAAATTACAAAAATCAAAAATTATAGATCACCGCCAAATTTCTCGCATCGTTAAATTAATATCTTTTCCATTATTGCCACCTATAATTCCTCACCACTAAAAATGTCATCCCGTGAAGCTTCTAAAAAATCGGCGCGCGGAAGGATTTCTCATTGCATCCTCAAAAAAATTGTGATAGTATTAAATTAGTGGGGGTTGTTTGCCCCTAATCAAGACTTTTTATTCAACTAAAA
Organism: Okeania sp. SIO1H4; assembly: GCF_010672695.1. Taxonomy (NCBI): domain Bacteria; kingdom Bacillati; phylum Cyanobacteriota; class Cyanophyceae; order Oscillatoriales; family Microcoleaceae; genus Okeania; species Okeania sp. SIO1H4. The sequence goes on along the minus strand of NZ_JAAHGB010000007.1, from coordinate 18,793 downwards.
AAAGTAAGGTTAGGATATTAAGAGATTGTAGCGATCGCGAAGCGTGGCATCAGCCGTATCGTCAACAGCAGATAAAACTCCTAGAAAGAGCAGAACATAAAGGTTCACTTAAAACCAGAGAAAAATCATTCTGTGAAGCATCTAAAAAACAAAGATGTGGTTGTTTTGTAGCGATCGCCTCAACCCTGCCAAACAATATCGCTCCCTACTCTTCCCACAATTTCCACTCCACGAAATTAACTCATCTTCTCAGCCATAAAAAATCAAATAAATATCACCACCAAATTTCTCAAATTATCAATCAAATCAATATCTATTCGATAATTCCCACCTAACCTGATAACTCCTCACCACAAAAATTATCATTCTGTGAAGCTCCAAAAAAACGGCAAAAATTACCATTGCATCCCCAAAAAAATTTTGATACTATTAACTTATTAGGAGTCGTTTGCACCTAAGTATGACTATTTATTCAACTAAAAATCCAATCCTTAAATATTCGATAAACTAATCAGATTTTAGCAACTAACCATTACTAAGCAATTAAAGCGATCGCCAATTCATACCTGCGATTAACCTCCGGCCAATTAACAACATTCCACCAAGCATTCAAATAATCACCGCGACGATTTTGATACTTCAAATAATAAGCGTGTTCCCAAACATCATTACCCATAATCGGATAATCCCCAGTCAAAAAAGGACTATCTTGATTAGGAGTGCTAGTAACCTTTAACTTTCCGCCTTTACCCAAAACCAACCAAACCCAACCACTACCAAAACGACCACCACCAGCAGCATTAAACTTTTGCTTAAAACTATCAAAATTACCAAAACTTTCATTAATAGCAGCAGCTATTTTTCCTTCAGGTTCACCCCCACCATTAGGAGTCATAATTTCCCAAAACATCTTATGATTAACATAACTACCACCATTGTTTTGTACAGCAGTACGAATATCCTCCGGTAAAGTATTCAAACTACGCAATAAATCTTCTGCATTTTTTTCTTTAAGTTCAGGATACTTAGCGATCGCTCCATTCAAATTTTTAATATAACCAGCATAATGTTTATCATGGTGAAACTGCATAGTTTCTTGATCGATATAAGGTTCCAATGCATCATATTCATAAGGTAGAGGTGTTAGTTTAAAAACCCCAGAGTTTTCCACTGATTTAGTATCATTTATTGAAGTAGAAGGAGTTACGGATGAAGAAGAATGATCTGTTGATGTTTGGCAAGCACTTAGAACCATAGATCCTAAAGTTGCACTCTTTAAGATTAAGAATTTGCGTCGATTAATGTTCATTATTAGTTTTTCATAAAAATAGTTTATATAAAATATATTAACAGCCATAGCACCCGATATAGAAATCTAAAAATTATTTCGAGTATTTTGTGTTGGGAAATAAATTATTTATGAGATACAATTTTTTTTATTTCATGTTTTTTGTACCTCCAAGCAGATATGTTATTGCGTAAACTTTCCAGATTTACTCTCATATCAGAGAGTGTTTATAAACTAAAGATTAAGACGGCCAGAGTACTTAATATTCGGTGGGTTATGGCGGAAAGTTAAATTTTGTTACGATTCATAGTTATTGTCGCCTAACCCACCCTACGCCTGGATTTAATATTCCTTTTACAAACAGTCTCTCATACCCGGTTGAATACTTAATCAATAACTACGGAGCAGTCAGGAGTCAGGAGGAAAGAATAAGGAAGTTTTTTATTACTAATTAAACGGACATTATATCATCTCTAATTTTCAACTTACTTTGGCGTAAGTTGATGATTTAAAAAGCCAGGAATTAATGATATTTTTTAATCTTTATACCTCATAATTTTAACAGCAATAGACTTTTGGCAAAACAAATCAAAATTATTGAGAGGGGACAGAGAATTACATTGAAGAAGGAGGCAGGAGACAGGAGGAAAATTACTTATGGATTCTAACCCCAAGTAATTTTGAACACCCTGTAGACGGTGGGGTATTAAACCCACAAAGAAAATGATAATTTTAGCTGTGGGATTTCCGGAAAAACATATTATACTTTGGTCAAAGCAACTTCTGTTTAATTTTTTTTTCGACCTCAATAAATCCTTGGATTTATACTTTGCTGGAAGGAAGGCAGAGGGTAAAAGGCGCTTATGTTTAAAGGTTTATTCCAATGCTGACTTAATTCTATACACAAACCATGCTACCGGAGATGATATAACAAACACTTATCAGTCTTGGTATTAGTTAATTATCTTCTTGAAAATAAGAAGTAATTGTTAATTATTTAAACTTCTGCTTTCCTGCTCAAAAAAATAAAATAAAGAGAAAAATTATTACTTTATTTTAGCGAAAAAAAATCTGCATTTTTTCTTATAGTTCCTGTTTTTTTATTTAATAATATATAATATTGTATTGATTGGAAATTATTCTAGTTCATCAGTTACTAAACGCCTCAGAATTTCCGTAACTTCGGCTGCCATCCGTGCATCTATTTCTACTGCTTCTTTGTCAAAATCTCCTAAAGCTCTTGCTGCCCGCAAAGTCATCGCCATAGACCTAACTTTTTGCTGATATTCAAACTGTATAAAACAAGTATAAGTAAGTTCTGTACGTTTGCGACTGCTACTATATCCAAAACCTAATTTAGATAGAATAACAGGATATTTAATACTATCTTGAATACCCAATTTTTCCAGAGCCACATCAACATAACGAGCAGTATCTTTACCAGCATTACGAATAAAAGGTTGCAAATTTTCCCAAGACATTCCTGGCAGTTTTGCCGATTCTGGTAAATGATAATAGTAACCAACCATTGACATAATTCTAGTTAAATCATAAGTAGCGACAGTATTTTCTCCAGGTTGTTCTGCTCGCTTTTTACTTTCCGATACTGCACTTAATAATACCCGGTCGTCTTGTGTTATTTGGGGAGAAAAAATAAACGGTTCCTCACCATATAAACCTTGAAATTCCGTATGATTATTACCTGTGATTTCCTTGAGCCATGATTCTAAATCTACATAAATCTGAAAACATTTAAACATTGCAGCTAAAGCATTAGAACCACCAATTTTTTTTCCATAAGTAAAAATATCTTCTACAACTTCATTAAAGTCTAAAAAATTTCCATCTCCGCAGATTTTGCATTTATTAATATCTCCATTAATAGAACAAATAACATTTAAGATTGCGATAATTTTAGTAGAACTCCAATATTGACATTTATCCAAAGAATTTCTGCCTAACCAACGAGATTTCAACGGTCCGCCAGCAGTACCAACTAGACAAATACAAGCCTCTTTAATATCAGGATGAATAAAACTAAGAGCCTGTTCATCAATATCAGGAAGTTCGCCAACATTAGGAAAAGTTTTTGCTCCTGGGATTGCTAAATTAGGCAGCCTAGTTAAATGTTCTGGATAATTTTCTACCTGGTTTTGATAGGGAGAATTTTTAATGCCTTTATCCAGAAAAGCTAGTTTATAACTGTTAAAACCAGCCTCAGCTTTTAAGAAATCATTATATACTTTTTCTCTGTCTATTGCCAGTAATAAAGTCAATGCTTCTTTTTGACCAAAAGAGGCAAAAAACTCTGCCACTATATTTAGAATTTTATCGTTGATATTTTCCATAATTTTAGTTGGTTAAAATATAGATACACGGATAAAGAAGTTATTTTCTTTGCTACTACTATTATATTTGTTAATATTGGTAAGTCATCGGATAATTTTACCGGATTTAGTGGGAGTTTGATATTTTTGAAGGCGAAAACTGAAATAGGATTAGTAACGGATGATAGCCAAAAGTTAGTTTATTTGATTTTAGAACCTTTGATAGAAGTAGATGTGATCGCCTTTCAAGCATTACTTGTGCAAGATAATATCAAAAAACGGGATTTATTAAGATTAAAAAATGGTAGTGTAATTGAATATTATTTACCGAAAAATTGTGGTTTAAAGCCTCCCCTTTTAAGGGGATAATAAATAAAAATTTTCATGATTAGTCAATCATCTTCTTTTCAAGGAGAGGTAATTATTAATTATTAATTATTAATTAGTAATTATTAATTATTGAAAGCCTCAAAAGTTAACAGGTAAAATTGTCGTTCAGGTCTGGAGTTTTCGAGATGTAAGGGAATAAGGTTGTTGGTTGATTGGGTTTGAATAAATTCTAGTTTACTCCGTTAATCTCCTGTTTTACTGGGGGGTTTTTTTTTGCCTGGCCTCTGATAGCAATCGCACCGATGAGTATTCTATCTCACGAAGAGGCCAATGCTTTTACTGGTCACTTATTTGTGCCATCCTGCACTAGTTTTCAGGGGTATGTTTTTTTGAATAATTAATATTAACTGGCGTGCTAATTATCAAAAATGTCATTCCGCCTGTGTTAATTACTTAATAATTGAAGTTTTACCTAAGTTAAACATTCTTTTTTCACCCTTGGTATAATATCATTGATTGGTAGTTTTAGATTGGGACATAAATAAGAATAAATAGGCTCTAGCAAATAATATTTTTGCCGTTGATAAATACTATTTACTAACTGATTTACCCTAAAAGTAAGTTATTTTGGATTACCGATAAATTACAAATTACTCATCAAACAACTAAATATTTTAGCCTTTCAATTTCAGACAAAATTTAATATTATTATAGCCCATTGTCTTAGCAAGTTTAGCACAATATTTCTAGAAATCATTGCTTTGAATTAGTTTGTTAAATGCTATATTTTTTGACAAAGATCAAAAATAATGGTATCAACATCTGAAAATATAGAGGAAATGACTAATGAAAATTGGATTTTTAGGAACGGGTTTAATGGGTCTGCCAATAGCTCAAAAATTGTTAGAAGCTAATCATATTGTAACTGCTTATAATCGTACTCAATCAAAATTAGAACCTTTAGAAAATGCAGGTGCTAAAATTGCTAATTCTCCGGCTGAAGCTATTCAAAATTCTGAATGTTTAATTTTGATGTTGACAAATTATACGGCTATTAAAGATGTACTTTTATCTGATAGTTCAAAAGCGGAATTATCGGGTCGAACAGTAATTCAAATGGGAACTATTTCTCCTACTGAAAGTAAACAAATTAGAGATGAAGTTGTTGCTTGTGGCGGTGAATATTTAGAAGCTCCTGTTTTAGGCAGTATTCCTCAAGTAAAATCTGGTAGTTTAATTGTGATGGTGGGAGCTTCCCCAGAACAATATGAAAAATGGTGTGGTTTATTAAAGATATTTAGTCCCGAACCATTACATATTGGTGCGGTAGGTAGTGGTGCTGCAATTAAGTTGGCAATGAATCAATTAATTGGTTCTTTAACAACTGCTTTTGCTCTGAGTTTAGGGTTGATAGTTCGGGAAGGAATAGACGTAGATTTGTTTATGCAAATTGTTCGGGACAGCGCTTTATATGCTCCAACATTTGATAAAAAATTACAACGAATGTTAGACATAAATTATGAAAATCCTAATTTTCCAGCTAAACATTTATTGAAGGATACGAACATATTTATTAATGCGGCAGAATCAGTAGGACTTGATGTGAGTATTCAAGAAGGAGTGCGTAAAGTTTTGGGGAAAACTATTGAACTAGGATTGTCAAATGTGGATTATTCTGCTTTATTTTCGGCAGTTAATCCAGAGAATTAGAATATTTTCTCTTTTGATCGGCACGTTCTTCTAAAATGATAAAAAAAAATTACTCCTAATTGTGGTGTTGCTGATTTGATGTATGAAATTCAATTAGTGGTAAGTTTTCACACCATTTTTAGTTGAATAAAAAGTCATGCATACGGGCGAACACTACCCAATAATAAAATCGTATCATGATTTTTTTGGCGATGCAAGGGGAAAAGCCTTGCCTTTTTTAGAGCTTCACAAGATGATAATTTCTGGATTTGTGAATATGTAATATCGATCTTTTGATGGGGTGAAAATTTTTCCGGCCGTTAGTTCTTTATTTGAGTGCTTCACAGGATGATAATTTTTCTGGTGCTTTGATGATGTGAGTATCTCTATATATTCAGTGACAATGTGCTGTTTTTTAGTTGAATAAAAAGTCATGCGTACGGGCAAACACCCACGGCAAACGTATCTTATTTTGCCTTTCCCTATATGTAGTGTTTATTTGATTTTATAGACACTATATGTTGAAAGTCTATTGTCAACAAGCGCAATAAAACCCGGTTTATTGATAATTACCCCTAGTTTATTGACGAGATGCGTTTGCCCTGGGCGAACACCACCCAATAATAAAATCGTATCATGATTTTTTTGGCGATGCAAGGGGAAAAGCCTTGCCGTTTTTTAGAGCTTCACAAAATGATAGTTTCTGGGTTTGTGAATATAGCGATCGCTTCTACATGAATAATATTGATACTGTTGATGGGGTGAAACATTTTCCAATCGTTACTTTTCCAGCAAAGTGCTTCACAGGATGATAATTTTTCTGGTGCTTTGATGGTGCGAGTATCTCTTCTATATATATTCAGTAACGATATGCTGTTTTTTGGTTGAATAAAAAGTCATATATATGGGCGAACAACACCTAATAACAAAATCGTATCATGATTTTTTTGGCGATGCAAGGAGAAATATAGCAATGTGCGCTGGCATATTTACACATTATTTTTTGTACACCTTTTCGCTTACTGCACTTTGAGCTGGACATTGTAAATACCTGAGCGCTCATTGCTATACCTTGCCGTTTTTTTGGAGCTTCACAGGATGCAGATTAATCATCCGTGTATCCGTGGCCAAATCCTTGTCTGGCAACGTTGCTTAAATGTAATGGTAAGTAGCTAAAAGTAATTTCAGTTATCAGTTAGCCTTCTCCGGAGGAGCTACGCTTTTTCCTATCGGATGCAATACTAACTCCTGTGAAATCATAAATTTATTCAGCAACACCTTAATTTTGTTGTCCCAAAATCTGATTTCGATCGCTAGCTCCCAAACCCAACCTATTACCATTAATCTGAGGAGTAATCACAGCAGGTACTTCAGTAACTCCCCAAAGACTTACCAATTGCTGTAAAAACTTATCCTGCTCCACCCGTGTTGCTTCCCAGTAGGGACTTCGGTTAATCATCGTAAACCAAACCAAACCCTCTTCACGGGTAGGAATAACTCCAGCTAAAGCAATCACATCATTGAGAGTACCAGTTTTCACCGCCGAACCCTGGGGAATACTCCTAGACTGGTCTACTAAAGTTCCTCGGTCATAACCAGATACCGGAAATAAGTCAGCAATAACCCACTCAGAAGTTTGAAGATACCGTTGAATAGCTATTAACATTGCACTCACAGCTCTTGGAGAAATTTTATTTTCTACTCCCAACCCAGAACCATTAATTAACTGAATTTCTGCTTGAGGCACTCCCGCAGTCCAGGCAGCTTTTTGTTGAACAACTTTTGCTCCACCCAAATTACTAGCTATTATTTCAGCCAACTTATTATTACTTTCTACATTCATAGTTTTGAGAATATAGATAAGTGGCAAAGACTTGTGTCGAATAATTGGAATTTCTGTAGATACAGATTTTTGGGATATTACAGAACCAGCGATCGCTACTTTTGGCAGAGGTGTTCCTGGTGGCATTCGGTTGTAGATATTTCTCACATTATTAGACCAAGTGGCTGAATTGATACCTTCTCGCAATAATTGGCCTGCAACTATGGGATTAGTCTGATGGTTCATCCAGAAATCACCCACTACAATCAAATTACCTGTGACTTGATTAATTCCCAATTTTTGGATGGCGTTACCCAGGGCGATCGCTTCTTCCCAGACAAAATATGGGTCATTACCGCCATTTATTACCAAATCTCCTCGCAATATTCCATTTGTAATTGGTCCTGTGGTGCTGATGGAGGTTTCAAATTGATGTTGAGGTCCCCAAGTTTCTAGGGCAGCTAAAGATGTGGCGATTTTTGTTAAGGAAGCACCAGGCATCGGAAGTGTACCTTCGCGGCCATGCAAAAGTTTAAATTCTGACTGTATCCATATACCCTGAGCATCGGAAGTTAGTAATCTCTTGGCTGCCAAACCTTTCAAGTATTCATCTACTTTTATAGTTAATATTCGATCGGAATTTTCAGGTGAAATTAATTGAGGTAAACCTGTTTGCCATTTGAGTATGGTTACAGTATTTTGCCCAATAGTTTGTATGCCTGCCATTTCTAGCCACAGAGATATAATTCCATAGCTGAACAAATCCCACATAACTCAATTCAATTTTTTTTCAAGTTTTTCTATAGCAGGGAACAGGGAACAGGGAACAGTGGTAAAAGCTTTTCTCTGTCTCAGGTTCATCATCAATCTCTGTCCTAACTAACTTTTTCCTTGCTATATCATAGTGGACTTCAATCATATATATCCTACATTCCGCACTTCATCATACAAAGATTATGTTTTTAGGGGATAGAAAGCAGAAAATTGATTGTTCAGGAGCTTGTCTAATTCTTTAATCAAAAAAGGAAAATTTATTTATTACTGTTTTGTCATACGCAATAGTAAGACATCAAACACCTGGCAATGATTAACTTGGAGTTTCCTACTGAGGAGGCAGAAAATTTATTGCTTGGGAGCTGGTGTAATTATGGAATCAAAAATAGAAAATTTATTCATTACTGTTTTGCCATACGCAACAGTAAGACATCAAACACCTGGCAATGATTAACTTGGAGTTTCCTACTGAGGAGGCAGAAAATTTATTGCTTGGGAGCTGGTGTAATTATGGAATCAAAAATAGAAAATTTATTCATTACTGTTTTGCCATACGCAACAGTAAGACATCAAACACCTGGCAATGATTAACTTGGAGTTTCCTACTGAGGAGGCAGAAAATTTATTGCTTGGGAGCTGGTGTAATTATGGAATCAAAAATAGAAAATTTATTCATTACTGTTTTGCCATACACAACAGTAAGACATCAAACACCTGGCAATCATGAATTTAAATACTCCTATTGAGGAAGCAGATTATTCATTACTGTTTTGATATACACAACAGTAAGGTATCAAACCTTTGCCAATCATGAATTTGGAATTTCTTACTCCGGAAACATAAAATTAATTGCTCAGGAGCTGGTGTAATTATTGAATCAAAAACAGAAAATATATTCATTACTGTTTTGACATACGCAACAGTAAGACATCATTATTTGCTAAACTTGTTTATTGAATATGCTAAGTTCTGAAAATGAGCAAAATTTCTATAGGGAAAGCCGCAGAACTACTTGGAGTAGCAGAAAGTACTCTAAGAAGATGGGAACGTGAAGGCAAAATCCAATCAGAAAGAACCAAAAATGGACATCGCCGATATGATGTGACCACTCTTCTTGGACTAAGAGCTGGAGAACGTAAAACTATTGGTTATGCCTGCATTTCTAATTCTGAGCAAACAGCCGATTTAAATAGACAAATTATGGTACTAGAAGCCTACTGTAATAATCAGGGTTGGCTAGTAGAAATTATCCGAGATTTAGGCTCTGGAATCAATTATAGAAAACGGGGGTTAGTAAGATTAATAAAAATGATCTGCTCAGAAAAAGTAGAGCGTTTAGTTTTAACAAATAAAGACCGTTTAGTAAGATTTGGTTCGGAACTAATTTTTACAATTTGTGAGATTTTTGGCACAGAAATAGTGATTATTAATCACTTGTCTGAATCCACAGAAGAAGAAGATTTGGGTACAGATATCTTAGAAATAATCAAAGTTTTTAGTGCTAGGTTATATGGTAGCCGTAGCCAAAAGAATAAAAAAATAGTCGAAAAATTGCAAGAGGCAGCCAATCAAATAAATTGATATTTATTAAGTCAAAAATTATCTGTAATTTAAGATATCTGTCAATGGATTCGGAAGGCTGTATCTTTTGTGTGTTTATAGAAAATATTTTTTTGCTGTTATAAATTGAATTAATGCCCGAGAGAGTAATTTTTCAAAAGTCACTAATTTAAAAAGCTTTTCCTGACGGAATGCTCCGCAAACAGGTGCCTAATTATATGCACAAATTTTTCGGCTGATAGATGATAGCTGATAGCTAATAGCTGATAGCTATTAAAAGTAAATAAAGATCAATTAACTGATAAAATCTTGAAGGCTTCTCTAACTTGGATCAATGGGAATAACACCTACACGAATCGCAATAGACGCTATGGGTGGGGACTACGCCCCATCACAAATTGTTGAGGGAGCAATACAAGCACAAGAAACTCATGGTGTAAAAGTATTGTTAGTTGGCGACCCTCAGAAAATCAAAGCCTGTATTAATCACAAGTCAAATCAACCTCTGCCAGAAATAGTCCCTGCGGAGGAAATTGTGGAAATGCACGAAGAACCTTTGACTGCTATTAGACGTAAGTCCAAAGCATCAATTAATGTGGCGATGAACTTAGTCAAGCAAAAAGAGGCTGATGCTGTGGTATCTGCAGGTCATTCAGGAGCAGCCATGGCCTCCGCATTACTACGTTTGGGACGACTATCAGGAATCGATCGCCCTGCAATTGGGGCAGTTTTGCCAACTATGGTTCCCAAAAAACCAGTACTGATTCTTGATGTTGGTGCGAATGTAGACTGCCGTCCTAAATTTTTAGAGCAGTTTGCAGTTATGGGGACAATTTATAGCGAATATGTTCTGGGGACTACTGAACCAAAAGTGGGTCTACTGAATATTGGGGAAGAACCATCAAAAGGAAATGATTTATCAGTCAGGACTCATCAAATACTGCAAGAAAATAATCAAATTAAGTTTATTGGTAATGCAGAAGGTCGGGATGTTTTATCTGGCAGTTTTGATGTGATAGTCTGTGACGGTTTTGCCGGAAATGTTTTATTAAAATTTGCTGAGGCAGTGGGTGATGCTGTATTGCAAATGATGAAAGAAGAATTAACGCCAGGACTGAGTGGAAAAATAGGTACTGCAATATTACGACCTAATTTAAAACGAATGAAGCAAAGAATAGACCATGTAGAACATGGAGGTGGATTACTATTAGGAGTAGGAGGAATTTGTATTATTAGTCATGGTTCTTCTAAAGCTATAGCTATATCTAATGCAATTCGTTCAGCAAGAGATGCAGTAGAAAATAAAGTAATTGAACGAATTAATTCTAACTATGTACCAGAAAATCACAAATCAATAGTCAGCAATCAGTAATTTTTCTAGATATTTTAGACTGATTCACTGTAATTAGAAGCTACCCAAATTATTGAACAAAAAAAATTAGTAGATAGAATCAATCATAAATTTCAAATAAGTCAAAAAATAGCAAAATTTGAAATAGGTAAATTCAGAGTAAATAGCCTTTAAGAATGGTTAGTAGAAACAATTAACAATTAACAATGAATAATTAACAATTACCTCTCCTTGAAAACATAGGATTGACTCAAAGGAAAATTTTTTCTTTTCTCTTAGTCCATTGGATATGGCGAAGAGACCCGCTCTTAACAGAGCCGCTCCGCTAACGCCATCCCACTCTACTGGAAGCTCCGCTAACGAGAGCTTTTCCCCTTTAAAGGAGAGGTTTTAAACTTTAATTATTCGGTCATTAGTAACGATCAAACCAATAAGAGCTTAAAAACTGACAGATGACAAATATCGGTATTGCCATTACAGGAAGCGGTTCAGCTACGCCAAAAGTATCCCTAAATAACCAACAGTTATCCCAAATAGTAGAGACTTCTGACGAATGGATCGGCACTCGTACAGGGATTCGTAATCGACGACTGGCAGATACAACAGAATCATTATGTACCCTCGCGACTAAAGCATCTCTAGCAGCGATCGCCCAAGCTAATATTACTTCCGCAGATATTGACTTAATAATTTTGGCCACATCTACTCCAGATGATTTATTTGGCACTGCCAGTCAAATTCAAGCAGAATTGGGTGCCCAGAAAGCAGTGGCCTTTGATATGACTGCAGCTTGTTCTGGTTTTGTATTTGGTCTAGTCACAGGAGCACAATTTATCCGTACAGGAGTGTATCAGAATGTTTTGCTGATTGGGGCAGATGTTTTATCCCGATGGGTAGACTGGGGAGATAGAAGTACTTGTGTGTTATTTGGAGATGGCGCTGGTGCTGTGGTTTTGCAAGCTTCAGAACAAGACCGACTCTTTGGGTTTGAACTTCGCAGTGATGGTAGTCAAAATAACTGTCTAAATCTTTCTTATCAACCCCAAGCAAAACAAATAATTGAGGGAGTAACTGTTAGTCAAGGTACTTATCAACCAATCACTATGAATGGGAAAGAAGTCTATCGTTTTGCGGTTCAAAAAGTTCCGGAAGTGATAGAAAAAGCTTTATTTAAAGCTAATATGAGTACTGAGAAAATTGACTGGTTATTATTACATCAAGCTAACCAAAGAATTCTTGATTCTGTTGCTAGTAGACTCAAAATTCCCTTAGAAAAAGTTATTAGTAATCTCGGAAATTATGGTAATACTTCTGCTGCTTCTATACCTATAGCTTTAGATGAAGCTGTTAGAGAGGGTAAAGTTAAACCGGGAGATATTATTGCTGCCTCTGGTTTTGGAGCAGGGTTAACTTGGGGAGCAGCAATTTTTGAGTGGGGAATTTCAAAAATTAATAATTAATAATTAATAATTAATAATAATTACCGAAAAATTGTGGTTTAAAGCCTCCCCTTTTAAGGGGATAAAAAAAAGAGTATTCCTTATGTCAAGCCTCTTGCTTTAGCTAGAGTTACTGATAACTGATAACTGATAACTGATAACTGAAATGACCTCTCCTTTAAAACGGAATTGATTGACTAATCATGAAAATTTTTATTCTCTTGGTCGATTGGATATGGCGAGGGAACCCGCTCTTTAGAAAGTCGCTCCGAATTAGGGAATAGGGAATAGGGGAAATAATTGATTATTTATCTGCAATAATTGATTGGATTTTTTATTAAACAGGGAGTAGGGAATAGGGAATAGGAGGAAAAGTCTTACGTTATCTGAGCTTTAAACTTTTTAACTATCAAGCAACTTTCCTTCGACTACTATATAATTTCAAGGCTAAATAGCTGACAACTTTTAGACATAAATAATAGGCAAAATTTTAATATCAAAATGACAAAAACAGCATGGGTGTTTCCGGGACAAGGTTCTCAAAAAAAATGTTGGCTAATTCTTTTCAACCAGACATTGTTGCAGGTCATAGTTTAGGAGAATATGTTGCTCTCTACGTCGCTGGGGTATTTAATTTTGAGACAGGACTAACATTAGTTAAAAAACGTGCCGAATTTATGAATAATGCCACAGGTGGACAGATGGCAGCTTTAATGGGATTCGATCAAAAACAGCTTGAAGAAGAACTTCAGCAAACCGCAGATGTTGTTCTCGCAAATGATAATAATTCAGCTCAAGTTGTAATATCTGGTACACCAGAAGCAGTCGAAACTTTACTCAGTAAAATTAAGGTTAAACGTGTAGTGAAGTTAAATGTTTCTGGGGCGTTTCATTCTCACTTAATGGAGTCGGCATCTACAGAATTTCAACAAATATTAGAATCAGTAAAATTTGCTGATGCAAAAATTCCCATAATTTCCAATTTTGAGCCAATTGCTACTACAGATGCAGTGACAATAAAACAACGTCTGGATAGACAAATGACAAATGGCGTGCGGTGGCGCGAAACATCTTTACAGATGCAAAAAGAAGAAGTAGAAAAAGTCATAGAAATTGGTCCGGGGAAAGTTCTCACAGGTATAATTAAACGAACTTGCCCAGATTTTAAATTAGCAAATGTAAGTAGTTTAAAGGATATTAAAGTTAAAGTTGAAAGTTAAAAGTAAAAAGCTAAAGAATAGCCTTGATTTTTTGATTATTTCTAGTCAAAAATTTAGGTAGATAGTTTGATATTATTTTTGAATTGATCATAAGTAAAAAAATTAGGCTTGTTGGATAGCAATGAGAATCGTCAAACCCTATGAATTTTCAGACTAATATAAAAATCTTATTTGAATTGCGGGTAAAAATATCTTTGAATTTAGGGAATACCGGAGCTGGAGAATAGGGGGAAAAGTTTCAGAGTTTTTATATATCCTTAGATTTTTTACATATCATTTGGGATTTCTATATAACAATCCTATTTGACTTGTGAGATATCCTCAACTGTTAGGGAATAGGGAAGAGGCAATGGAAAACACCGAAGCAATAAATCAAATTATCAGGAAGGATTTAGGATTTCTATAACTATAAATTATTAGGTTATATCCTACTTGGATTACTGATAAATACCTAGTCATAAATCAAATTAATTTTGAGACTAGGAGTCAGGAAGGAGATAGGAGAGTCTATTATTTTGCGACTTATGGAAGTAAAATAATTTTGGAAAATTTACTTCGTGCAGTGTATTTTACCTTTAATCTTACTTATAGTCATTCCAGTTAAGATTGAGACAAGAGTTTCTTACCTTGAAAGAGTTTCAGCTAAAAAAGTGTTACAGTCTTATTCAGAATGACTATATCTATAAAAAAATATCTATTTGCTGTTTATCTGATTTTCCCGATAATACCAATTTGATAAATATTTGCTACAAATAACTAGGTTATTTCTTAGGAGTTGCCGAATCAAAATGAATAGCTTTGATACCATTTATTAGGTCGGAATTTATCTTTGTTAGTCCAAGGGAAATCTCTTGCACATGTCTTTTAACTGCCCTGATTATTCGTAAATTTTTTTTCCAAAATAGAATAATATTTTGATCGGGGTTAACTGTAGATCGAGACAGACAAGTTAATAAATTTTATAATTCTGTGCAGTCTCACATAAAATTGATATAACACCTGACACCTAATTCTGTGTAGACTCATCTAAAATTGGTATTATTCTATCTAAATTATGTCAGTAATAAAATACTTATTCCTAAGTAAGCAAAAGAATCTCTCCGAAATCGCCTAATCCTACTTATTCAGACTAAAATTATAGAATAGAAACAAAAGGCACAAAAATTTATAGGTAGGTATTAACGATCTATGACTTCATCAATAATCCTATCCAAATTGTACTTAGTATCACTATCAAACCAAGCTAAAAAATCATGGCTAAAAATAATGCACCACCAGTAATTTTTTTTATACTATTATTTTTCCTACTAGCTGGAGGAGGATACTGGTTTTTATTAAATCAAAATCGACCAGATACTAACAACAATATTGTTAATAATCCATCAAAAAAATTAAGCATCCCTGAACCAGCTAATCAAATAGTCTCTAACCTAGATACATCTCTACCAAATCCCAATATATTAGCAATGGATGGTAGTGTGACGATGGTTAAATTAATCAAACTGATGGAAAATGCTTATGAACAAAAATATCCTAATATTCCCATCACTTATGGAGTACCTGAAGGTAGACCAAATGGTTCTAATCAAGGCATCAAAAATTTACTAGAAAATCGAGTACAAATAGCAGCAATATCTCGTACATTACGACCAGAAGAAAGCTCTCAATCAAACATTAAATTAATTCCTATTGCCAAAGATGCTTTAGCAGTAGTAGTCGGAATTAATAATCCCTACAAAGGAAGCTTAACATTAGACCAACTCAAAGATATTTATCAGGGAAAAATAATCAATTGGTCAGAAGTTGGTGGTGATGATTTGCCGATAAAAGTTATCAACCGTTCTCCCAAAAGTGGCAGCTACAATTTCTTTCAAGATGTTGTCTTATTAGGAGAATCTTTTCTTCCAGATAGTTCAAACTTTATTACATATCAAAGAGATGTCACAACTCCAATTTTACGAGAATTGAACAATAATGGAATTAGCTATACCACAGTAGCTCAGGCAAAAAATCAAACCACCGTTAGAATCATGCCAATAAACGACATTTCACCTGTAGATAAAACTACTCCTAATAATGACAATTATCCTCTGAATCGTAGTGTATTTTTAGCAGTACCAAATCAAACAAGTTTAGCAGTAAAAAATTTTCTAGAATTAGCTTGATCAACCAAAGGTCAACAACTTGTACAACAGGCAGATTTTATACCTTTAGATTGAAGAAGGCAAAAGGCAGAAGGGAAAATTGCTGATGGATAGTCTTGACACACCACTCCGTTTCTTATACCCCCAAACAATTTTAAGCACCGCAAGTGACGATGGGGGTATTAAACTCGCAAAAGAAAAGATAACGTAGTTCCAACCTTATGAGGCAAGCTGAAAGCTGTTTGCGCAGCATTCCGCAGGAAATGCTTAACCTTCTGCAGCAAAAAAACTGATATAGCAAGGAACGAGTTGGTGTTTGACTTATGTTGATGATGAATATTAAGACAGAGAAATTATTTTCCCACTTTTACCTGTTGCCTGTTGCCTGTTGCCTGTTCCCTGTTCCCTGCTATAGGTTATGATGATGAACTAACTTAACCTAAAATCAAGGTCATATCTTGTGGCTAGAAATCGTGAACCAGTCGAGAATTTAATTCTTTATCGCTTATTAAAATGGTCAGTAATAGTTCCTATACTTAAGTTTTATTTTCGGAATAATGTTTATGGTACAGAAAATGTTCCACAACAAGGGCCATTCGTCGTAGTTAGTAATCATGCCAGTGACTTAGACCCTCCAATAGTTTCTGTTTGTATGAAAAGACCTGTTGCTTATATGGCAAAAGAGGAATTATTTGAAGTACCTATTTTGAAGCAGATTATTACATTATACGGAGCATATCCAGTTAAAAGAGGATCGGCAGATCGAAGTGCTATTCGTTCAGCACTCAATAGTTTGGAGCAGGGGTGGGCAGTAGGTATCTTTTTACAAGGGACTAGGACTTCTGATGGTAAAATTACAGAACCAAAATTGGGGGCGACTTTAATTGCGGCAAAGGCAAAAGTACCATTATTACCAGTTTCTATCTACGGTACCCATGCAGTGAAACGTCAAGGTTTGATAGCTAATTCTGTACCAATAACTGTCAGAATTGGAGAACTTATACCACCTCCAGAGTCAACCAAGAAACAAGAGCTAGAATTAATAAGTCAAAAATGTGCAGACATAATTAACAAAATGCACGATTTAGGACGTTAAGATATTTAGTTAAAAAACAAATGCAGGATATTAGAGAACAATTGGCCGAAAACTTGGATGTAGCTGAATGGAATTGGTTAGTACCCCATGTAAAACGTGATGCTGTAGTAATTGTCGGCCAAAATTTAGATATATTAGATGTAGGAGTAGCGATCGCTTCTGATAATACATCTTCTGTGCAAGACTGGATTAGCCGAGAACTTATTTATAAGCCCTCAGCCGAACAATTGTCAATTTGGAATAGTAATGATAGTAAAAAATTTAATGCTTTGATAGTACAACCTTTTGTTTTAGTACAAGAATCTGATGCTACTCAAGAAGATAATGGAGCTACCAGTCCTGCACCAGTATAACCAGTAGTCACCCATAAAATTGCTCTAATGCCATCTCTAATAACTTTTTCAATGGGTTCGGGCGATCGCCCAGAAGGTACAGGCATTGGCTTAAAATTAATGCCCCTACTACCCAAAACAATTTCCCCGATAACTTGGGCACGAAGCATATGGTCATCAGAAGTAACTAAATAAACACTTGTGATACCGTGGGATTTTAACTTATCTACCATTGTTGTAAAATTAGTTACAGTATCTACGGCATCGTAATCTAAATGTAAGCGAGTTTGCGAAATACCACTCCTAGAAAATAACCAGTCGGCATATTCTGGGTTAGTGCCAGAAGACACCCAAATATCTAGCTGCGGATGTTGACGAGCAAATTCTGCAGCAAAAACTTCTCTCTCTATCGCCCCACCAAGTACAAATAAAGCTTGAGGTGTTTCTAAACTACCTGCAAACTGTTGATAACTAATCCAAAAAGTTAATATAAGTCCTAGTAGAAACCAGAAAATGCGGGAAATCTTCAATTCTTTGTATAATTTTTTACTTGAAATAACCCTCAACACCATATCTTTCACATAAAAAACCATCTGTAGTGTTACAGATGGAATTAGATTCTATCAAATAAATATTCAGATAGTATTATTTACCATCCGGAGTAGACAATTATGGCGTTACGCGTAAGTCAGAACTCAGAAGTTAGAAGTCAGAAGGCGCAAATTAATCCCTGGCTGAGTTTGAGTGTTTATAATTGCGCTAACCTATTTCCATAGTGCTATACAAAAGATTTTTTGAATAAATAACAATTTCTGGTGTTCGTGAATTTAGCTATGATTTTTTTGCTGAGGGGTTAGGGAATAGGTAGAGGCGTTGCATGGAACAGCAGCCTATTCAAGGCCAAAAATACATTATAGGAGAGTTTTGGACTTCTCTATAATATTAATTAAAATCGGAGCGGCGGGATTTGAACCCACGACCCCCACTACCCCAAAGTGGTGCGCTACCAAGCTGCGCTACGCCCCGACAACCATTAATATACTATAACATCATATTACACTTTTGCAATTAATTATTATATTTTGAGAAAGATATTTTTTATACATTTATGATAGTTATAGCAGTCGAAGAAAAGGCCGCAGACATATCAAAAGCCTAAAACTCAGATAACGCAAGATTTTTCTATCTTTCCCCTTACCGAATAATTAAGGTTTAAGGCCTCTCCTTTAAAGGAGAAACAAGAAAAAACTTTCCTTTGAGTCAATCCTATCCGTTTTCAAGGAGAGGTAATATCAAATCCGGTAGCATCGGAGTAATTAAACCTGAATTTTCGGCCACCAATGGTACTGGGTTATAGCCTTGATTGCAAATTGCTGTGTTAAAAGAACTTGACAACGCTCAAACAGAATTTCTTCTAACTC
>NZ_JAAHGB010000069.1:0-36875 GCF_010672695.1 Okeania sp. SIO1H4 | reverse complement strand
AAAATTTTGGTATTTTTGACAGTGATTTGAGAAGCGATAGACTGCCAGTCCGCAACGCGATCGCATATTCTCCATTTGAAATTTTATTTTTGGTCATTTGTCAAAAAAATTAGATGCGTTTTCCCTGCCTTCTAATATCCGTTCCGGATCTGTCTGTGCTATCAGTTCTCTTACTGGTTCCATCCAATTAGCAAATTCTCTAAGGACGCGAGACTTGACTTCAGCAAAAGTAGAAGAAAGTGTAGAGTCTGGCAATAACTTCCGCGCTAACCAACTCATATTTCCTTCTCCCACATTAAGCAGATAAACTATACTTTGTTCTCCTTTCATCAAGATGACTTCATTTAGTGGTAGTAACTCATCTTGATAATTGAGAACAGCTCGCCAAGACATACTACCCACATATCGAGGTTGACCGTCACCAATCAATGTTTGTCTTACTCTAGAATTTACCCCATCAGCTCCAATGAGCAAGTCTGCTTGGGCAGTTTTTCCGTTATCAAAATGAGTAATAACAGTGTTTTCATTTTGTTCAAAGCTAATGCAACGATGATTCAGATGAATGACTTCTGGTGGTAGATATGATGCTAAAATCTGTTGCAAACGCCACCACCAAATAATTAACAGTGGTTGCCCATATTTTTCCATCATGGTACTTTCGCTAGTCCTAATTGTTTCTCCAGTGCTTGTTTTCACAGTCACTCTTTTAACTTGACAACCTGAACGTTTTAGTATATCTACTATACCTGGTTGAATCACATCTAGACATCTCAAACCATTGGCCTGTAAACCTAAACCTGCCCCTACTGGACGTAATTCCTTGGCTCGCTCGTACACATGGGCATCAATACCTTTTTTTCTCAGAGCGATCGCTGTTGCTAGACCACCAGGCCCCGCTCCAATGATGGCTACTTTGTTTACAACAGGTTGGGAAGTTTCTCTCATTTTGCTTGTTTCCTTTTTCTTAGTATTTTTTATGATCATACTACTGTTTCTTTCCAAGGTTTAAGAGGTGACTCTGAATTTGGGAGCGTAATCATACAGCTAATTTTAAAAGTTTTCAAAACCTAATATTTTGGTTAGCAGTATTAGTTATTTCTAAAAGTTCTATTAAAAATGTTTTTAGTTTTTTTAATGCTGCTACTTCAAGAAGTGTTTTATCGCTCACCCAATTATTATCTGCGATGCTAACTGTATTTGTTTTTCCTGGTTTTAAAACACTAACTACTGTGGCTACTAAAGCTTTTTATCGATCAAATGGCTTCCATTTAAGAGATTTTTGTTCTTGTTCAGAAAAGTCTGCTAGATATGATTTAGCTCTTTCCATATATTCTGGATAAGCTACTTTTCCACATTCACATAATAAGGTATCTAAAACTCCGTGAGAAATATTATCTGGTAATACATAAATACCTGTTCTGGGAATATTTATATCTACAAAACCAGGCTGGTTAGGAAAATTAGGGAAGTATTTACATAAGTCACTATAATATTCTGCTACTACATCTTCAGGATTTTTTTTATCGGCATCTGCAACAATTCCAAATGCTGCTATATCATTTCTATATTGAGAATTATTAGATAAAATATCATCTAAATTTTTCACAAGATTACTACCCTCACCAACATAGATAGCTATTGATAAACTATCATTAAATAGAATAGAAGGCATATCTAATCGTTTATAAAAGTTTCCTTTTTTCGGATAAGTAGGAATAAATTTCTTCCAGAAAGAGTCTAAATTTGATACTGACCCGTCAAATTTTTTCAAACCTAAAAGCTTTAATAACTTTCCTACTATTGCTTGGTCTTGAGGCCCCTCTACGCCAAGAATTGCATATTTTACCATCTCACCTCCTGACCCAATTCTTCTCGCAATCTACCCAATCTTTCTTGGTCAAGTCTAACTGCTTGAGTTTGAGTATTTTGTTGTTCTAAGCGATATAAAACTAAATCATTTTCTGATTCACTGGCTGCCAAAATTGCATCAACAGTTTCTAGACTATGGGTAGTAGCAAATAATTGTACATTCATCTTTCTACACCACTTAACTAACCAAGAAAATGAAGGTAGTAAAGCTTCTGTATGAATCGCTGTTTCTAGCTCATCTATTAGTAAAATTCCATCTTTTAATTTTGCGATAGTTAAAGCCATAAATAACAACCGACGAACACCATCGCCAAAAGCACTTAGTGGAGCAATACCTAATGTTTTATGATTTATATAGAGCCGTGGAGTTTTACCAGTGGGAGATAGAATTTCTAAATCAATAATTTCTGAGTCCATGATAGAAATCAACTCTAGTACATCTTCCTTAAAACCTTGGAAAGTTGCACCTGTTAAAAGTTTTATTTGCAACTGTTCTATCCTATGAGAAAAAGGAGTAACTGTATCAACTAATAACCAGTAGCTTTTATATTCGTTAAGAGTAGTTAATGGTTGATTTTCCCATATTTTAAACTTTTTAGATATAGATATATCCTTATTTTCATCCTTAAGAAGCTCAATTATTTTCTCTGGTGGGGTAAATGTTAGCTTTAAATCTGCACCACATCTAATTTCATTATTATCAATATCTATCTCATCAATCAGACTTTCTTGATCGTATTCTTCATTAATATTTTCTGTGGTATCCCAGATTCCTTCAAATTCTTCATAAGTTGCTTTTGACTCTACTACACCAAAATTACCACTGCCAGAAACAAAAGTTTCTCCTTGATAAAAATCATCTGGATTATTGTCACTATTTTGAGGAAATAACCACTTAAGAGATTCTAATTTTGATTTACGGGAAAATTTAATTTCCCGTCGCCAAGCAGTATTTATCCATTCCAAAGGATCTAAAGGATTGCAGTAGGTATAAATCGCTTCTAAAACACTTGTTTTACCTGAATTATTAACACCAACTAATAAATTTATTTGACCTAAATCTTCCAATGTCAAATCTCGCAAACCACGGAAACGATGAATAGTTAAATTATCAATATTTCTCATAAATCTAAAAATATTTATCCGATCATTTCAACAATCAGAAACCAAGTAAGTGGGCCAACCTTAACCTAGTTCAATCCCTATCTACCATTACTATGCAGAAGTCCCATATTTTTTTCTCAACAGTAACAAATATAACATTATTATTTACTGAACTAAATAATATATAGATAGATATAATTCAATTATAATAAAAACTATAGTGCTAGAGTAAAAATGACTATTATCACAACTAGAGAAGCAGCTTTTTTATTAGGCATCTGTTGTCAACGAGTGAGAGTCTTGCTTTCTCAAAACAGAATTAAAGGTGCTTATAAGCATAACGGATTTTGGCAAATACCTCTTTATGGGAAAATGCCTGTGGTCATACCAGGAAGGAGAGGTCCGAAAGGTGTTTGGTGTCATCACAAACGAAAGAAGCCAACCATAGTTCATGTTAATCAACATAGAATTAGAAAAAATGGAGATAGAATTAGACACGATCCTCTAATGACTCCCGACCAATTAATACCAGTAGTCTGCTTGAAGCAGACAAATCGTAACGATTTTGGTTATCAGATGATTCTTGAAGGTCCGTGTCGTATAGTTTATCGGCCTTATGAACCCTTGGATTGTGGAGCGCATTTGTGGATTGAGACATACGAGCCTGTACAGTTTGTGGATACCCAGTTTAAACCTTTTGCAGCTAGACGAAGTTATAAAAATGTCAAACGTCAATATGGTTAAGTAATTTAGTTGCAGTTGTTAGACTTCCTTTTTCAGCAGAACTTGAAATTGTTGACTTAAGGTTATAGCAGTAGTCAAACAAGGTGATAATTTACACAAAAGCTGAAACGGCAGAATGCTCAGAAGCAAAATTCTGCCTTTCTGTTTTTCATGCTACGCAAACAGCTCTCGCTGCCTTTTGCTATAACTAAGACTTCGGTTTAGAAATCGAACTAACGTGTAATTCTTTCAATTGCTTTTTATCAACCTCAGACGGTGCATTTGTCAACAAACATTTAGCCTGCTGAGTCTTCGGAAATGCAATTACATCTCGAATTGACTCTTCACCAGCTAACAACATCACCAACCGATCTAAACCATAAGCAATACCACCATGAGGAGGAGTGCCATATTCAAAAGCTTCTAACAAAAAACCGAACTTACTATCAGCTTCCTCATCAGATAAACCAATAGCCTCAAACACTTTTTCCTGTACATCTCGTTGATATATCCGCAGACTACCACCGCCGATTTCATAACCATTAAAAACCAAATCGTAAGCCTGCGCTCGTGCTGTTTTCAAGTCATTAATATCGTCTGGGTGAGGTGCAGTAAATGGGTGATGTAAAGCTTCCAAACGTTTTTCATCCTGATTCCATTCAAACATAGGAAAATCTGTTACCCACAATAAACTAATTTTATTGCGGTCAATTAATCCCAACTCTTCACCCACCACTAACCGCAAACGATCTAAAGTTTTATTCACAGTACTTGCATCATCAGCAGCGAATAATAGCAAATGACCTGGTTTTGCACCCGTGCGTTCTAACAATTCCTGTTTTTGTTCGTCGGTGAGGTTATCTTTAATAGCTCCAATAGTATCTATTTTGCCTTTCTCTTTAACACGAATATAAGCCAAACCTTTGGCTCCTGCTTCACTCGCCTCTTTAAACAAATCGCCACCCGGTTTAATTCTTACATTGGAGATAGCATCGTTACCTCCAGGAATAGGCAACACTTTCACTATCCCACCAGCAGCAACTGCTCCAGAAAATACTTTGAAACCAGAATCTTTCACTAAGTCAGAGACATTTACCAATTCTAAGCCAAACCGAATATCTGGTTTATCGCTGCCGTAACGATCCATTGCTTCTGCATAAGTCAAGCGAGGAAATGGTAGAGGCAAATCTATGCCTTTGACTTTCTCAAAAATATATCCCACCAACTTCTCATTTAATTGGATAATTTCCTCCTGAGACATGAAACTCATTTCCATATCTAACTGAGTAAATTCTGGCTGTCTATCCGCTCGCAAATCTTCATCCCGGAAACAACGAGCGATTTGATAATAACGGTCAAAACCGGAAACCATTAACATTTGTTTGAATAATTGGGGAGACTGAGGTAGAGCAAACCATTCCCCTGCATGAACGCGACTAGGAACAAGATAATCCCGCGCTCCCTCTGGAGTAGAGCGAGTGAGAATGGGTGTTTCGACTTCAATAAAATTTTGTTCGTCTTCCAGGAAACGGCGGATAGCTTTGACAACTTCATGGCGTAGTTGCAGGTTTTTAGTCATGCGCTCCCTTCTCAAATCTAAGTAGCGATATTTGAGTCGCAACTCTTCCCGGACAGATTCTGTTTCGGCAGTGGAAACTTGAAATGGTAATTGTTTCCCTAAACTATTCAACAGTTTAATGTCATCGGCATAAATTTCAACTTCGCCAGTAGGAAGTTTAGGGTTGAGAGACTCTTCCGGGCGACGACTGACTCTACCTGTAATTTGCACAACATATTCATTGCGAATATCCCCAGCTATTTGATATGAGTCAGGAGTCCGCTCTGGGTCACTCACAATTTGGACAATCCCTGTGCGATCGCGCAAATCTAAAAAAATTACGCCCCCATGATCCCGACGACGGTCTACCCATCCACAGAGGTTTACAGTTTCTTCAATATTATTACTATTTAGTTGGCCGCAATAATAGGTTCGCATAATTATCTAAATTACAAATTTAGCTAAAAAATAAATTTTATCATTATATTACTGGGATGCCCGTAAATCACTAATAATTTTAGGTTAAATTCGGATTTAACAAAAGTCGAAAAAGCATACCAATTCAGGTTCTATCCAAACCCAGAGCCGGAAAATCTGCATAGGAGAACTTTGGGGTGCGTTCGACTAATCTACAACAAAGCTTTAGCGGTGAGAACTCAGGCGTGGTATGAACAACAAAGCCGCGAATAGGATATAAGGAAACTTCGGCCATGCTGACCAACTGGAAAAAGCAGGATGACTTAGGATTCCTCAGCGAAGTAAGTTGTGTGCCACTCCAACAAAGTCTCAGGCATTTACAAACAGCTTTTACGAACTTTTTTAGTGGACGGGCTAAAACCCTAACTTTAAGAAAAAGCGCAATGGTGGTAATTCTGAGTTCACAAAGTCCGCATTTAAGTGGAAAGATGGTCAAGTATATTTAGCTAAGTGTGCTGAACCATTGCCTATTAGATGGATGTAGACAACTACCACCAGGTTGTGTACCAAGCACAATTACCGTAAAACTTGACCCATCTGGTAGGTGGTCTGTATCTTTGAGAGTTAATGATACTAGAGATTTGAGCCTCAAGCCACTTAAAAAACAGATAGGCATTGACTTAGGAATTACCAGTCTATTAACGACCAGTGATGGAGAAAAATTTGCTAACCTAAAGAACCATTACAAGTTACACAAAAAATTAAGGTTAGCCCAAAAATCACTTTCTCGTAAAACAAAAGGCTCTAATAACTATCACAAAGCTAGAATAAAAGTAGCTAAGATACACGCAAAAATCAAAGATTCCAGGCTAGACTACACCCATAAACTGACAACCCAACTAATCAGAGAAAATCAAACTGTTGTAGTAGAGGATTTGGCAGTAAAAAACATGGTCAAAAAGGGGTGCGACCCCGCGAATACGCCAGCTCCCTTGCGGAACGCGCACCAAGAGACCATAAATTAGCCAGAGCTATTAGTGATTCTAACTGGGGAGAATTACTCAGGCAATTAGAGTATAAAGCTAAATGGTATGGACGGGAATTAATCAAAATTGACAGATATTTCCCTAGTTCGCGCGCGTTGCTCTAATTGTGGTGATGTAGTAGAGAAATTGCCTCTAAATATCAGGGAGTGGGATTGTCAGTCCTGTGGTACTCACCATGACCGCGATATTAACGCAAGTATAAATAGGGTTTGCTGATGGGAACCCGCGTCGGTGTCAGACGCAAGGGAACGCCCACACTCGAAGGCTGCGGGACTCGCAGTTTTAGTCTGTGGAGCGACTGTAAGACCCAAAGGGAGTAAACCCCGGAAGGCAGGTGCATTGAAGCAGAAAGCCCCTAAAGCGCGATCTTAGGAATCCCGCGCTGTCACGCAAGTGCAGCGTCGGGAGGATGTCAATCAGGATGTCTACAAAAAAATCAGTGCTGTGGGGGAAGAATTACCAATTATCAAACGGGATGGTAGGGTAGTTGCTCAAGGATGGAAGGACCCACAATTTGCTGTAGTTCGTAATGAAGAGAAAGAAATTGGCGTTCGCGGAGCGTGGCGTTAGCCATATCGCTACTTATTGCCCTATGAAACTCCCAGTCCTCAAGAATCAAAAATTCCTATAGAATTACTGAAAGCTCACGATGTAATAGCAGATGAGTTTTCAGGAGTTATTGATACTATGATTCTCCAATATGAAAATGATATCAATATTGCCATGTTCCACTCTGATGAGGTGAATAGACTTGTCACTTTAATAAATTTTCTAATTCTTTAAGAAATTTAAATAGTCGATTTCCTATCTATTCTTTTACTGAATACCAAACTAATTTAGGCGTTGGTAAATCACAGGATGAAATTTGTAGGGACAATTCCCCTGTGGTTGTCAATCATTAACCTGGGTAGGAACGAGGGCGCTACCCCAAAATATAAATCATCCTGTCAATTACCAATGCCCGATTTCCTATCTATTCTTTTACTGAATACCAAACTAATTTAATTACAGCGCTTTTCAGATTGATAAACCACATCGTCATAACCAAAACCTTGTAAGGGCGTTAGCGTAGCTTTGCGGAGCGCAAATGCCATTCGCCCCTACTGTGGTCTACTGAAATGAAAACCGCTGTAAAAGTTGATTTATAAAGATAATCTAAAGAAAGTCTTGTCCAAGTATAACAGTATGCACTAAAGTTAGGACAGCTCTAAAACTTCAAAATCTTATAGGTAATAGTTTTTACCGAAGAATTAATAATTAAATAATTCACGCCTTGAAGCCTCCCCTTTCAAGGGGTAAAAAATAAATTTTTTCCTTGCATGACTTAGGAAATACTTATAGCTATAACATTCAGTGAAGCAATGATTTATGTCACTTTGATTCACCTAAGGTCAGGGGATTAGCTAATTTAAGATTTACTTTATAAACCAGCTCTTAGCTTCAAAGAAAGGTTGGGAAAATTATTATGGCTAGTCAAAAAAGCAGGAAATTTGGTCAAGAAAAATCTCAAAAATCAGAGAGGAACGATAAATCCAGAAATAAATCGAATCAGTAAATCATGAAAAGATTCAGGCTCTGACTTGTGCCAATATTCATCAACTAAATTTTTTTCACTTTTTATAGCTTTTATTTTTACTTTTTTGTTTAAATGTTTCTTCGGTTTGATCTGCTGAGTTTTTTTTTGCTCAGTATGGATGAGAATATACTTTTGCTCAGTATAGATAAGAGTAGACATAGAAATACCTCCTTGACTTAAAAAAAAGTCTTTCTCTTTTGTCATTAGGAGAAGAGAAATTTATTTCTATGTACCTAGCACTATTTATTTTGTTGTTTTTTGTTAATGGCTTGAGTGCAAGGTATTAATTCCTCTTCTCTATACTTATCTACTATACCATTTGAATAAATATTTGCTACAAATGCCTGCTCCATTTTCCCTATAAATCACAGCTTTGTAACATTTTTTCATCTAAATATCAAATTTCATGCATTTTTGCTACATTTTTTTAAGAGCAGGGAGTAGGGAGTAGGAGCAATATATAAATAATTGCTAAAAACATTAACAGGACTTATGCAAAAGACGAAATTATACACCATTTTTAGGTGTGAACGGCCGTTAACTATATGTGATAGTTATGGGTAAGTCCCGATTAATTAACCATTATTACTTAATAACTGAAGTTTTCAATAAATATAACATTATTTTTAAGAATTGTTCTAATACTAATTAGACCATAAAAATCAAGTATATCACTAAGTTTTTAACATTATTAAGTGTCTAATTTAAACATAAAGTTCCTTGGCAATTGGTATTTAGGCAGATAAAATTCAAAATGATTGTTTCTCAAAAATTAACATGGCATATCGCAACCCTACTCCGACCGTTGACATTATTATTGAATTAACTAATCGACCGGGGCGGCCTATTATACTGATCGAACGTCAAAACGAACCTTTTGGTTGGGCAGTTCCTGGTGGGTTTGTTGACTATGGAGAATCTGTCGAAACTGCAGCGCGACGAGAAGCAAAAGAAGAGACCAGTTTAGAAGTAGAATTAATCGAACAATTTTATGTTTATTCTGACCCCAGTCGCGACCCTCGTCAACACACTATGAGTGTTGTATTTATTGCCACTGCTACTGGAGAACCAAAAGCAGCCGATGATGCAAAAAATTTAGCTTTGTTTGAATCTTGGCAAATTCCCCAAGACCTCTGTTTTGACCACGACCGTATTCTCCGAGATTATTTACAGTATCGTCATTATGGTATTAGACCGAGAGTCAAGTGATATTATGAATGTTTACTTCCTGCTTCTTGCGGAACTGTCGGCAGCACTCCGTCCACAGGCATCAACGGTCAAGCCGACCGCATCTCTCGCTCTTTATACTTGGATTTAAGTCTCTGTCTATAGATATACCGCATTCAGAGCAATCAAAAGTTCTCAAGTTTAATGGCATATCCTGAATATGACTGCACCTACTGCAAGTCTTTGATGATGGAAAAAATCTATCTACTATTACTAGCTCACAATCATACCATTGACACTTATACTCAAGTTGTCGTCTAAACTCATAAAAACCTTGGTCTGCACCCACCCCTCTAGCTCCACTCCCGGGAGGGGATGGGGGTGGGTTATGGTTAGCTAAGATTCCAGATACATTCAAATTTTCGAGCGCAACACTGCCGTGGTTCTTGGCTAGGTAGGTTGTAAGTTTATGAAGTGCAACACATACGGATATTAGCTAAACGTTTATGTTGTTTGTTTCATCAGAGCGAAAGCTTCGACGTAAAATCGTTGGTTTATAACCATTATAGTCTGATTTTGCTTATTAAATTGTGTAAGTCCCACTATAGGATCAGCTTTCAAAAGTATTCGTATAATTAGTTTAATCCCACTTAATTTTTTTTCCATATTCCAGAGCGTAGTAAAGTTCTAATCTATCCTGATTATTCAAACTCATCTGAAAAGTAGAACCATCTTCTATCTTTCTAAAAAAGAGGATAAATTCACGATCTTTTTGAAATAATATCAAATCCGTTTAATTCGGTATAAAAAAATGTTCCATCTTCAACCATTACCAAATATTTCTCGATAATTCCCCTCCACCGGAGGGGTTAGGGGTGGGTCCCCACACTCCCCACCATAATAATCTAATTACACCGATGCTACCGGATTTGATATAACTTAACTTCGTAACCTTTAACTGTTCCCCGATCGAGCAATTCAGCATTTTGAGGTTCAGAAACTTTGACTATACCTCCAAATTTCTTACCAATTTTAATATCTGATAGTGCCGTAAATTTTTCTAGACCTCGACCTAAAAGTGGAGTTTTATATGTTTCGATTTTAGGCATTGGATACTTATTTTTCAGTTCTGTAGACGACCATTTATAGTAATCAAAAAATGATAATGGTATGTAAGAATCAGCCGCATATTTCAGCTCTGATGAAGTTGAACGAACTTCAGAAGATACATATACAATCATTCCCATATTAACTAAACTTTCAACAAGTGGTTTAAAATCCTTATCTCCAGATAGTAAAACTGCTTTTGTCATATTGTTGCGAATAGCGTGATTCATCATATCTACTGTGAGGAAAATACCAGCTTCTTTTTGAGATTTTTTTGTCAAATTACCTAGCTTAACGTGATATTCTTCTAAAGAACGAATTTGATTAAAATAATCTTTTTGTTGAGATACACGTTCTTCAAAATCTATTTTTTCCTCATACTTACCTTGAATCCGATCTATATAGTCATAATAGAAAACTTTTCGAGCATCAAAAAAATTTTTGATGGCATTAAAATCAATATTAATATTCTCGTCTTCGACTTCATTTCCAAACCATTTAGCAGTGGAGTCTATATAACTTTTTCTGAGGTAACTTCCATCTATAAATAAATAAGTTACTTTTGAATATTGTAGTTCGGTAGGATTATGAGTATTTGACATTTTTGACAATAAATCTATATTTTTTAGTTTAACTTTAGATTACCGAATCATTAATAATTAATAATTATTAATTAAATAATTCAGGTTAAAAGCCTCCCCTTTCAAGGGGAAAAAGCGGTCGTTTGCGGAGCATTCCGTTAGGATGGGATGGCGTTTGCTACCGCAAAGCTTTCCGTTCCGGAATGCTACCGCAAACGCTAACAGCGGAGCGGCTCTGATAAGAGCGGGTTTCCTCGCCATATCCAATCGACCAAGAGAAAAGTGCTAGGACATTTCCTTATATTCAATTCCGTAACGGTTTTAACCAGAGGTAATTATCAATTATCCATTATCCATTAATGAAATATATTGTAGCTATTTAATACCAATTCCCAAAACTAATGCTATACTTAGACGACACTTCAATTATTAAGTAATTAAAAAAGGCGGATGGAACCTTTTTGATAATTATTAGCCAGGAGCGTATTAATTATTCATATTTTTACTTCTCTGTAGGGACGTTGCATGCAACGTTCCTACCTCCGACCCTACTACCCTGCTCTGAAATAGATAAAGTTTTTGATAAAAAGTATCACATACCCTTTAGCTAAAAAATCTCTTACTTAAGATTAACTTAACAAAATACTATAAGTGTCAAGCATCAATCAACATCTTTGATTAATTCTTCTAAAAAAGATTGACCAGCTTTTTCCAAATTAGAGTCAAGAGCAAATGTCAAACTACGCAATCTTACTTGACTTTCACCAACTAATTGATTGATGGAATTAGTTAATTTTTGAGGATAAACCAAAATAGCTTCGTGACATTTTTTATAAGTTGCATAGGCTACCACTTGATGAATATCATCTGGCGATGGTCTGGCATCTAACTTATATTTAGTATCAAGAATATAAACAACCTTACGAGTTTTTACTTCATAAATAACTAAATCGATTCGACAATAAATTTCATCATCAATAATATCTACTTTTTCTTGCTCTTGAACTCTTAAATTTGAGGGTAGATTAATTTTTAACCATTCAGCTACAAATTTTTCATAGAGTTTAGCCATATCTATTAAAAAAGGTAACATTGAGTAATTACCCTGCTGATGACTAGCTCCAATATTATCTAAAAAAAATCGACATAAAGCGTGTAAAGTTTGATAATCTTCGTTTAAACGATGATATTTTATGTTTACACAATCACTAGATTTAAAAGGCTGTAAATTTACTAAATTTTGCAAAATATGAAAAGCTTTTGCCACTGTTGGAGCAACATTTTCAGAACAGAAACCACTATGACCAATCATAAATAAAGTCCAAGCCAAAATTTGATTATCGGGAATATTAGCAGTATATTCTTGATAATCGCATTTCAACCTAACATCCCAGGGTTTTTGCATAACTTGCTGCATATTTAACCGCCCCCGAATATAAGTTAAATTTTCTGTTTTTGGCAGATAAGTGCGATAAAAACCTTTTCGACCCCGGTCTAATATTTTTTGAACCAGAATATTAACTAAACAGTTGTAAAATTCCTGTAGAGACTCAAAGTTAACTAAACCATCTAAGAAACGAAAACTTTTGAGATTGTAGACATATTCCAACATTCCAAATAGGTTATGAAGTGGTACTTTTGGTTTGAGAATGATGTGAAAATCTGGAATTATAGGAATATAACCAACCCATCCTTGAGATGTAAATTGCCATTTGTTCTTGGTTTTAGGAGTCGGAAATTCAACTTTAATATTTTTGCCTTTTTTGTCGTATTCTTGCCATAATTTAGTGGCAAGATAGTGGTCAATTTCATCTGGTGGAAACTGGCGAGGTTGATATTCAGTAAGTTCGATAATTTGTGGGGATTTCATATTGGAAAAAAGCAACCATAACAAAGATTTTTTACAGGAAGAGATGTTTGGAGAAGTGTCTATCTAATTTAGGACTTATGCAAAGAAACCGGGTTTTTAGGATAAATCATTGTTTTTAACAATAAACATTTGCAAAAAAACCGGTTTCTGGGGTGGCCTGCGTAAGTCCTGTTATAGTAGAATTTGTATGAGAATTTAGCAAATATTGGTATGGGATTAATATAGTTAAAATTCACATCGTTAGCGGAGCTTTGCGTCAGCAATTTCTCTATACAATACTTGTAGATAATTATATCAGGACTTACGCCAATTCTTAGACAAGACTCTACTCGTAGGGGGCGTTAGCGCAGCTTTGCGGAGCGCAAATGCCATTCGCCCCTACAGATGGTGTATATTTTCTTATGTTGTGTAATTCCTGAATTATTAATTATTAATTGTTAATTGCTGAAGACATCCGATTTTGAATTTTATCCCACCGAAAATTATCGACTTTTCCTGGTTGAGCAAAGAAATATTCCTCTAAATATGGTTCAATTTCCATTTGCCAAATATCTTGTATTTCCTCTGCAATATTTTCTCGGAGAAAGAAAGAAACACCGACTTGATAATTAGGGTCGTTTATTTCTTTGTTAACTTCTTCTAAGACTTGAATTAACCCTTCCACTGAAAAATTTGTTTCTATTTCTTTGTGATATTGACGCAATATTTCATAGTTAGGAGAGAGGGTGATAAAAGCAAAGCGACGACGAAGTGCATGATCTACTAAAGCAATGGAGCGATCGGCAGTATTCATCGTGCCAATAATGCGAACATTTTCGGGAATGCTGAATAACTCTCCACTACTAGCAAGGGAAATTTTGGCGTCGCGGTATTCCAGGAGATACATAAGTTCCCCGAAAACTTGGGAAAGGTTAGCACGGTTAATTTCATCAATAATGAGTACACAAGTATCTTGACAGAGTGCTGCTTTTTGACAAAATTTCAGGAAGCGACCGGGAACAACAGGGTAGGTGAGTTTTCCATCTTCGCTCTGCGGTCGAATACCTTGAATAAAGTCTTCGTAGGTGTAAGCAGGATGAAATTGGATGAGTTCCCAGAAACCGTCACCTCCAGCAATTAAATGTTGAGCGAGTTTTTGAGCGAGGAAAGTTTTGCCGATACCAGGTGGACCTTGGAAAATGGCTTGTTTTTTGCGGTTGATAGCGCGTATCCATTGGGTAAGTTGTGTTTCTGGGAAGTTAGTTTCTTGGGAGCATTGAGATAGGGGATATCTTATACCAGTTACACTTAGGTAATCATATATTAGTGGCATTGGATCATCGTATTTTGCTAGTAAAACTAAAGGAAACAGTTTCTTAAGTATTGATACTATATCTTTGCTCAATTTAAAGAAAGAAAAATCTTTGTTACTGGTTTCTAATAGGCTAATTTCTGCTGTTACAACAATATCTTGTAGATGATATTCTTTGTTTTGAATATCTCTGCTCCATTCCTCCATTGTTAATTTACTACTTCTACAACGATCATAATCTAAGGTGCTATAAGCAAATTCTAAAGGATACTGTTCTGTAAGCACTTTTAAAATAGAGTTAATTTCTGGATGATTTTGATAAATATTGTTTTGAAAACGTATCCAATCTTGTCTGTAAGTGTCATGATTAGATGATATCCAATCTTGTCTGTAAGTCAGATGAGTATATGACATCCAAAACCCTATTTGTAAATACCAATGTCCTGCATAACCCACAAATAAGAAACCTGCTTGTGTGCTAAATAATAGTCCTCTACCGTTTATAGATAATGTAGTAGGAAAATTTGTGAAGTCAACAGATATGATATATTTAGTAATATATTCTGATAATTGTTTAAAAATAGGTTCCTGTAAACGTTGTAAAAACTCATCTGCAATTTCTGGTCTTAAGGTCTCTTCATATAACCAGGGATCGTCTGAGGGTTGATCGAAAAAAAATTTCCTTACTTCTGTCTCTGAAAGCTCTGATAGGAAGTTAGAAAACTTTGAATAAAAATCTTTATTAAACATATTACTATTTTGTCGGCTTTTCTATGCTTGACATATTTTAGTTAATTTATAAGGCATTGTAAACTAACTATGGAAACAATTCACTAGCTTTAAAACAGAGTAATCTTAAATTGTTAACACAATAAATCAATCAAATTAGGTTAAAATTTAGTTATGAGGAAATTTAAACAAGATAAATTTGAACAATAATTAAATAGCCATGAGTCAAACTTTATATTTAGAAACAAGTGTTATTGGTTATTTAACCGCCAGACCAAGCCAAAATCTAATTGTTGCTGCTAATATGGCAGTAACCAGAGAATGGTGGGATACTCGCCGAAGCAATTTTGAAATATATGTCTCTCAAGTAGTCTTGGATGAGGCAGCTAGAGGCGACCCAGAAATGGCTCAAAATAGAATAGAGATAATTAAAGACTTTCCCTCACTCATTTCCAATGAAACTGTTACAGACTTGGCTCAACAGTTTCTCCAACAAACCAATCTTCCCCTTAAAACTAGTTAGTGATGATACATTGCATATTGCTCTAGCAACTGTTTATGGTTTAGACTATCTTTTAACATGGAATTGTCGTCATATTGCCAACCCTAATATTCAGAAAAAATTATCTGAAATTAGCACTAACTTTGGCTATGAATTACCAATACTTTGTACACCTTATCAATTAAGAGGAAAAAACTATGATGTTACCTGATGAAATTTTAGAAGAAATTTACAAAATTCGAGAAGAACACGCCAAAGCTTTTAACTACGATCCGGAATTAATATTCGCTGACTGGTTAGAAAAACGAGAGCAATTTGAGAAAGAATGGAAAGGAAAAATCATTAAAACTCCTTTGAAAAAAAGAAAAGAAAGTGTTTCTGAAGAGCAGGTATGATTTTCAAATTTTCAGGACTTACACACCTATATCAAATATAAACCATTTGTAGGGGTTAACAGCCGTCAACCCCTACAATAGACTAACTTTTTAATAGATAAAATGAGTAAATTAATAGCTTTTGGATGGTATGGAGGAAAATTTAATCATCTTGATTGGTTACTACCACTATTGCCAGAAACGCAACATTACTGTGAACCTTTTGGTGGTTCCGCAGCAGTTTTATTGAATAGAAAACCCTCTGATGTAGAAACCTATAACGATTTAGATGGAGAAGTTGTTAACTTTTTTAGAATGTTACGGGACTCTCAAGAAGAACTAATTCAAGCGATCGCTCTTACCCCCTTTTCTAGAGAAGAATTTAAAATAGCGCTGACACCACCTACAGAACAAATTTCTGATTTAGAACGTGCCCGCCGTTTTTTTGTCCGAGCAAGACAAGTCAGAACGGGATTAGCTCAAACAGCGAGTTTAGGAAGGTGGGCACATTGTAAGCTAACAACCAGAGCAGGAATGGCAGGTGCTGTTTCCCGTTGGTTAGGTAGTATAGAGGGATTATCGGAAATTGTGCAAAGGTTATTGCGGGTGCAAATTGAAAATTCTCCAGCTATTGAAGTTATTAAACGTTTCGATAGTAAAGAAACACTTTTTTATTGCGATCCACCTTATCCTCACGACTCGCGGACCGATACAAAAGCTTATGGGTATGAAATGACCGATGACGAACACAAAAAATTAGCTGAAGTGTTGCATAGTGTTCAAGGCAAAGTTGCGATTTCTGGATATCATTGTCAATTATTTGATACGCTTTATCAAGGCTGGTATTGTATTGATGCTCCAGCAAAAAAAGCTCATTCGACTAACACTCGTACCGATGGAAAAAAGCAAAACCGGGTTGAAGTGTTGTGGGTAAATTATCAAATATCAGAACAGGAGATTAAATGTCAGAACCACAAGAAATCCTGGAAACAATCTATCGACGGGCAACAACTAACAAAGTAGGGACGCTGCATGGAACGTTCCTACAGGGTTATCATTTTTTTAACGTGGTTCATTGACCTGAAAACTGCTGTACGCTCTAGAAACAGGAGCAAAATACAACACAATAAACTGTTCTGGTTGCAAACCCAATGATTCATAAGTGCGCCCACTAGGGTCGCAAAACTCAACCTCAAATGCTTTCCCACCAGCGAGAATTTCTACTATTGTACCTACCTGTCCGCGATATAAATTTACTTCTGGTAAGTCTTCTGTAAGAGCTACTACATCTAATAGTTTGATTGTTTCATTCATATTTTCACCGTTAATATTGTCATCTCTAACTTCATCATGCTCAAGGTAAAGTTGCGATTTCTGGATATCATTGTCAATTATTTGATACGCTTTATCAAGACTGGCATTATATTGATGCTCCAGCAAAAAAAAGCTCATTCAACTAACACTCGTACCGACGGAAATAAAACCGGGCTGAAGTTTTGTGGGTAAATTACCAAAGATTCAATTCCAACAATATTGCTGCAACTTTCATCATTCGTTATGTTCTTTGTCTAAACGTAACTGACTTGAATCTGTGGGATTAGATAAGAAAATGAGTATTTTTTTCATGGTTGTAATTTCCTTTAATTAATAGTTCGTAGTTGGGCTTTAGCTCTTCTATATATTTTAGTGCCAAAGCACAATTACATACAATCTTATACAATATAATGTAATTATTTCAGTCAAAAAATTAGTGAGAATTTAGTGCTGTTCCACATTTGGAGCAAAAGTTAAATTTAGGTGGATTTTTATGTTGGCAATTCCTACAGATTTTATGTGAAATTGATTCAGGTTCTGAGGTTTGAATTTGTTCTGATGAGACAGGGTTTAATTGTTCTAAAGTTGCTTGATTTGCTAAGTCTATTGACTGAGAAATTTTAACATTACTTTCTGGAATAGTTTCTGGTTTAACCTGGGCAAAGTGTTCCAGTAACATCCGATGAATAAACTGGTAACCACCCCCAACTTTTTGCATGAATATTAATTCTTTGGTGTACTCAAGAAAACGAGCATAATTCCAGGGAGCAAAGCCTTTTTGATAAAGCATTGAACGTAAAGTTAGGTGTTGGATGACAGCATATCCACCGCCGAAAGCTAGCCCGATTATTAGACC
Source organism: Okeania sp. SIO1H4 (assembly GCF_010672695.1). Lineage (NCBI taxonomy): Bacteria > Bacillati > Cyanobacteriota > Cyanophyceae > Oscillatoriales > Microcoleaceae > Okeania > Okeania sp. SIO1H4. Next base: position 18,791 of record NZ_JAAHGB010000069.1, on the reverse strand, counting down.
GAATGGTATAGTAAATAATAAATATTGCCACGACATACTATTTTCAAGTCCATTAAAAAGCTCTATTAGCTCCATCCCTAACAATCCTAGTATTCCTGCTACGATAGCTATAATTAGCCCAAAAAATAGAGCACTTAATCCAGATTTTTTCAATCCTTGATTGACAACTTTTTTAGTCTCTATTTCTGGTCCTTTTAATCCTTGAATAATAGTATATGACAGTCCTCCAATCAGCCCTAAAATCATCCCTCCAATCAGCCCGTCAATCGGCCCTCCAACCAGCCCAATCAGCCCTAAAATCAGCCCTCCAATCAGCCCTAAAATCAGCCCTCCAATCAGCCCTTTTTTTATGCTTTTTTTGAATTCTTGACGCGACCATTTTAAGCTTTCAACAGTTTGAATTTCCCCTCCAATCAGCCCTCCAATCAGCCCTCCAATCGGCCCTAAAATCAGTCCGTAAATCAGCCCTAAAACCAGCCCTAAAATCAGCCCTCCAATCAGCCCTCCAATCAGCCCTCCAATCAGCCCTAAAATCAGCCCTGAAGCCAATGCACTAACAATGTGATAAAAGATACGCTTACCCTTCTTTTCTAACCAAGTGGGCTGCATTTTCTCAATAAGAAATACAGTTTGAGACTCCTGCACCATCCGAGTTGCCAACCAAGTCAGCCAATGTTTGGTTTGCTCTGGCTTATATTTCATCGTCTTAGTTCGTCCATGACGGTGAAACATCTGCTCAATATAAGTATCAAAAATATGCTGACGACGTTCCTCAATAGAACCCATTTGTGGTAAACTTTCAGCAGACATATCTTTGTAAGCAATGCTAACAATACTTAGAATCAGGGGAGATTTCATCATCTTTTGCAGAGCTACATCTTGCTGCAATAAAGTTCGCACACCCTGTAGTTGTAACCCTGCTTTATCTAAATATTGGTTAACTTGTTCTGATGTCAGAGATTGAACATAGATAGCACCCCGCAGTTTCAGACGACTTGACAGAGCTTCATAATCTTTGATACGACTACAGACTGCCATCTCAACTAACCCATAGTCTTGCATAAATTGATTAATTGCCTCGACGCAAGCTTCTCGATATTCTGCTTTCACCTCATCCAAACCATCCAGTAGCAGTAATAGTTGTTGCTCTTTGAGCCATATTTTACCAAGAGATTTATTTGCACCATAGTTACTCAGAAGTTCATCAACTAACCACTCAGCGATTTTTTGCTGCTTTTTTGCCCAAGAGGATAAGTTTAAAACCACGGGTATAGGTTGATTCAAATTTTGCTCGGTTTTAGCAATTAAATCTTTTGCCAATTTCAACAACATGGTTGTTTTCCCTGCTCCGGGTTCACCTAAAATTAGTAAAGTTCGCCCTTCCCCCAGACGACCGAATGCATTAGTTATTCCTCCAGTCGTAGATACAGGTTGTTGTGACTCTTGAGGGGAAATTTGCACATTACCAAAGGAGGGACGTTCGACTAAATCATCTCGTCCTTGAAGTCCAAGGTCTATCATAGCTCGATTATGCAGAGACCTTTCTAAAACATCTTTTACCCAATATTGTTTAACTTGGTCGAGTAGTTTTTTGCGCCAGCGATATTCTTCCTGAGTTGAAGGTTTGGCTTCTCGACGAAACAAACCAGCAATACTAATACCTTGATAGACTGTCACAGTCTGAATTAAATCTCGTCCAGCTTGACCAACTTGACCTTCGACCGAGGGAGCACCATCAAAATTTAAGCGTTGATTGGAATTTGGTTGTTGGTTCATAAGTTGCTAATTATTAAACGTACAAACTTTTCTCTCAATTGAAGAAGGAGTCAGGAGTCAGGAGTCAGGAGTCAGGAAGGAAAATTGCTTATGGATTCTAACCCCAAACAATTTTGATCACCGCGGGTGACGGTGGGGTATTAAACCCATAAGGGAAATGATAACCTCCATCAATCAATCAATAGGTTATTTCAGGCGGTTGATTACTAATAAAATATTCTGGCTCAATTTCTATTTTTTGGAATAAATCTAATTTATTACTTCAATTTGTATTTTTTATACTACAATGAATAAAAACCACCTGCAACTCTTAACCAAATATTTTGTTAATAGATCGACTCTTTTAACAAGACTAACAGGACTTACGCAGAGACACTATATATAGCGTCATATAGCGTTCAAAAACTATAACGTTATAAATATGTAGTGTTTAGAACTCAAAAATGCGTAAGTCCTGACTAAGATAAACAGGCAGTTATGCAGATAAGATTAAACACAATCAAAACCCTACACAGGGAATGATACAAACAAATATAGTGTTTTTCATATTGATGAGGTACAGTTTTATATCCCCCCCTGCCCCCCTTTGTAAGGGGGGGGGAGCGTTCAAAGTCTTCCTTTCTCAGAGGGAGCGTTCAAAGTCTCCCTTTCTCAGAGGGAGGAGGGAGCGTTCAAAGTCTTCCTTTCTCAGAGGGAGCGTTCAAAGTCTTCCTTTCTAAGGGGGATTTTGAATGTACCTTATTCAACAGAGAAATGCTATAAATCTAAAATTCTTAATATACTAACAGAAAAATCCAAAATCTAATGGTTGAACCAAAATCCTATAAAGACACCGTAAACTTGCCCCAAACCAACTTTAATATGAGGGCAAACTCGGTCACTCGCGAACCAGAACTACAAAAGTTTTGGGCAGAAGAACAAATTTATGAACGCCTCTCGGAAAGTAACCCAGGGGAAACATTTACTTTGCACGATGGCCCGCCTTATGCTAATGGCAATCTACATATTGGCCATGCCATGAATAAAATTCTTAAAGATATTATTAACCGCTATCAAATTCTTCAAGGGCGAAAAGTGCGTTACGTTCCTGGTTGGGACTGCCATGGTTTACCCATTGAATTAAAAGTTATTCAAAATCTTAAATCGGCAGAAAGGGGAAAACTCACACCTATAGAATTACGTCAAAAAGCTAGAGACTTTGCTCTGGAAACTGTAGACAAACAACGGGAGTCGTTCAAACGTTATGGAGTTTGGGGAGACTGGGAAGATCCTTACATGACTCTGACTCCAGAATATGAAGCTGCTCAAATTGGGGTATTTGGCAAAATGGTTTTGAAAGGCTACATTTATCGTGGTCTTAAACCTGTACATTGGAGTCCGAGTTCTAAGACTGCTCTTGCAGAAGCTGAACTGGAATATCCTGAAGGTCACACATCTCAGAGTATCTATGCTGCTTTTAAAATTACGAAACTAGCAAAAGCAGTTCAAAAATCTCTCAAACCTTATCTGGAAAAACTTTGGGTTGCTATCTGGACGACAACTCCTTGGACTATTCCTGGTAATTTGGCAGTCAGTGTTAACCCAGACCTCGATTATGCTTTGGTTAAACCGGATGTTGACTATGCAATGGGAGAAGATAAATTATTTATAGTTGCAGCAGAAGCAGTGGAACGTTTGTCGGCAACTTTGGGTACAACTTTAACTCCTGTAGCGACAGTCAAAGGTCAAGACTTGGAAAACTGTACTTACCAACATCCACTGTTTGACCGGGAAAGTAAAGTTGTTATTGGTGGCGACTACGTTACTACTGACTCAGGTACGGGTTTAGTTCACACTGCTCCCGGTCACGGTCAGGAAGACTATATTGTAGGGCAACGTTATAGTTTGCCAATATTGTCCCCTGTGGATGGCAATGGTAAATTTACTGCTGAAGCGGGAGACTTCGAGGGGTTAAATGTATTAAAAGAGGGAAATGTTGCCATCATTGAAGCACTGCAAAATGCTAATTCTCTGCTGAAAGAGGAACCCTACGAACATAAATATCCCTATGACTGGCGAACTAAAAAACCAACTATTTTCCGAGCTACCGAACAATGGTTTGCTTCTGTAGAGGGTTTCCGCAATGAAGCACTTAAGGCGATCGCTGATGTTCAGTGGATACCTGCTCAAGGAGAAAACCGTATTACTCCTATGGTGAGCGATCGCTCTGACTGGTGTATTTCTAGACAAAGAAGTTGGGGAGTTCCTATTCCGGTATTTTATGAGGAAAAGACTGGGGAACCTTTGTTGACTGAGGAGACTATTGCTCATGTGCAAAAAATTGTTGCGGAAAAAGGTTCTGATGCTTGGTGGGAAATGTCGGTGGAGGAGCTTTTACCAGAAAAATATCGCCCAGATGCTGACAAGTACCAGAAAGGTACGGATACGATGGATGTGTGGTTTGACTCTGGTTCATCTTGGGCGGCAGTTGCTCAACAAAGGGATGGGTTAAAGTATCCAGTTGATATATATTTGGAGGGTTCCGACCAACATCGCGGTTGGTTTCAGTCAAGTTTGCTGACCAGTATTGCTACGAATGGTGTTGCACCATATAAAACTGTTTTGACTCATGGTTTTGTGTTGGATGAGAATGGTCGGAAGATGAGTAAGTCTCTGGGAAATGTGGTAGACCCGTCAATAGTTATCGAAGGTGGCAAAAATCAAAAACAAGAACCTCCTTATGGTGCAGATATTTTGCGTTTGTGGGTTTCCTCTGTTGACTATTCTTCGGATGTACCCCTGGGTAAAAATATTCTCAAGCAAATAGCAGATATTTATCGCAAAATTAGAAACACGGCGCGATTTTTATTGGGGAATATCCATGATTTCAATCCGGCAAAAGATGCTGTTGCTTATGAAGAAATGCCAGAGTTAGACCGTTATATGTTGCACCGGATGACAGAGGTATTTGCAGAAGTAAAGGATGGTTTTGAGAAGTTTCAGTATTTCCGCTTTTTCCAAACAATTCAAAATTTCTGTGTGGTTGACTTATCTAATTTTTATTTAGATATTGCCAAAGACAGACTTTATATTAGTGCGACTGATGCTTACAGACGCCGTAGTTGTCAGACTGTTTTAGCTGTAGCTGTAGAAAATTTAGCCAAAGCGATCGCTCCAGTTTTGCCTCATATGGCAGAAGATATTTGGCAAAATATTCCTTATCCAACTCTTTACAAATCTGTATTTGAGTCTGGGTGGGTGAAAATGGAGGAAAAATGGCATAACCCAGAGTTGGCTAAGTTATGGGAAGAGTTACGCAAAACTCGTACTGAAGTTAACAAAGTTTTGGAAAAAGCACGGGCAGAAAAATCCATTGGTGCGCCTCTAGAAGCAAAGGTATTGTTGTATGTAAAAGATGCGGAATTACGGGAGCAAATACAAGCTTTTAATCCTATTGCTAAAGCAGAAAAAAGTAAGTCAGAATTTCTCGAAGCAAAAATCGAAATTGAACCAGAAAAAACAGAAAATACAACTCTTAATCATCCGCCAAAAACTACTGCTAATTTTGCTAAAAATCAGGAACTTTTATCAGATTTTTTCGCTTTTTTGAGTAAACTATTTAGTGGATATAAAAAAGTTTTAGGGGCAGTATTTTTTATCATTATATTACTGTTGTTAATCCGAGTAACATTAACAGTATTAACAACAATTCACCAACTACCTATAGTAAATTCCATCATGGAATTAGTTGGAATTATATACACAATTCGCTTTGTTACTGGCGACCTATTATTTGCTAAAAATCGGCAAAAACTGTCTGAAAAAATTAAATTGACGACAGAAGATATATTTGGCAAAGATGTTTTATTACCCAAACGGAAAACATCAACAGATAATACGGTTAAACAGTCAGCAACTTTAGTCTCACCAGAAGGAGCTTATTTTCCTCCCCAAAAAGTGGATTTGACCCCTGTACCACAAGTACAAGTAGTAGAAGCAGAAACTTTACCTCAACAACCTAATAATATTAAAGCCAAAATAGCTGGTAATGGAGTTGATGAATTACGTTATCTGTTTATTACTTCCCAAGTAGAATTATTAGAGTCTGCAGAAGCTTTAAGTAACCTTGAATATAAATCTATTTCAGACTCTTTAGGAATAGGAGTAGTCAAAGCAGATGGAGAGAAATGCGACCGCTGTTGGAATTATTCTACTCATGTCGGTGTTTCTTCAGAAGATCCCACTATTTGTGAACGTTGTGTTGCTGCTTTAGCAGGAGAGTTTTAACAAAAAGCAATCAGCTCTCAGCTATCAGCTATCAGCTAACTGAATTTTGCCCCCCTAGCCCCCCAAATTTGGGGGGAACAAGAGTGTCAGTCCAGTAGGGTGCGTTAGCGATAGCGTAACGCACCGAAACATCATATAAGGCGGATCGTTTTTGGCTCAAAATTCAAACATCCCTCAAGAAATTTGGGATGAATAAAACCTCTAATGGGTTGACAAATCTAACATGGTGCGTTAAGACGAATTGTTAAATAGTTTTCCTGGTCTTAATTTTAGCCGTCTAATACCAAATCTATAAATGTTTGCTACAAATAGCTAGGATATTTATTAGGAGCCAGGAGTCAGGAGTCAGGAGTCAGAATGAATGGCTTAAATACCATTTTTAAGATTGGAAGTCATCTTTTTTGTCAAAGGGAATATTCTGAAAAGTCTTTTTATTCTTCTTACTATTCGTAACATTCTTTTTTAAAATTGGTATAACGCACCCTACTGGGCTGAAAATGCAAAATTGCATCTTCAACATAATTTCTGATTAGGGACTAGCAAAAAAATAGACTACCAGCTAATTAATTGATAGAGTAGAGATTGCTTCGGCTGGCTTGACTATTTCCGATTGAGGTTGAGTCTAATATTATCGCCTCGATTCGGACAGCTCTGAAGGTGAAGTACAAATAGGGAAAACACAAAAAACTATTGTTAGAGATCCTACTCAACCTGCACAAATTAATGTAGCAGAGTATGATGCAAGCAATCCTCCTAACAATATGGTTGGAACCTATACCCCACCAACTATAGTGACATCTTATGGTGAATTACCTTATGATCCTTATGATCCCTATGATGTCGAAAATGCTGAACTTAACTCCTTTGACCTAACTCTGAAAAATAATTTACCAGTCAAAGTCCAAGAAGAAGGTAGTATACCACAAACAAAAGAAAATTTAGAGAGTCAATCTCAATACACTAACATTCATTATCATGGTTTCAACGTATCACCTTTACTGAGTTCTGATGATGTTTTGGTGGATGTTCCCTCTAATGTGACACCCAATACGAATCCGCCGGACTTTCTCTCTCCAACTCCTATTCTTCCTGGTGGTTATTATCCCGGTGATAATACATACGAACCTAAATATGGTGGTCCAATAAATGAGTACAATATGAGAATCAAGATTCCATACGTCCACCAGTCAGGACTCTTTTGGTATCATTCCCATGCTCACTCACTTAGTCGGCAACAGGTTCGGGGTGGTTTGTCCGGTGGAATTATTATTAAGGGGATGGATGATTATTACAAGCTTCTAAATACAGACGAAGGGCTTAAAGTTACAACGAATAATCTAGAAAATATAGACAAGGGGATGGATGATTATTACAAGCTTCTAAATACAGACGAAGGGCTTAAAGTTACAACGAATAATCTAGAAAATATAGACACTGAACCTGAGCCTTTTTCTGTCAATCAAAAGGTGATGATGTTCAAGGATTTTAATGATGTTTTAGGGACAAGTGGAAAGCAATGTTTAACTCTCAATGGTCAAGTCAACCCTAAAATAACAATTAAGCCTGGAGAGGTTCAATTCTGGCGCATTGCTAATTCAGGGTCGGATGTGTATATGAACATTGCTCTAGAACAAGGTAAAAAAAAGTGGGTAGATGATCATTATGAGTTAGGAAAATCAACTAATCCAGTTCAATTTGCTCAACCCAATAATAAACCAAATTTTATTATCTTGGCGCGTGATGGTGATGTTGTTGAAAAACCAGTCGCAACTGACTCAGTTCTATTGCCACCTGCTAGTCGAGTAGAACTTCTTGTAGTAGGAGGTAAGAAATCAGACTATAATGGTGAATATTATCTTGTTTCCGACCTTGAGACCCACTTGACCAAAACAGATAAACCGTTTTTTAACAACTTCTTTAAAATAACCCAGTTGTTAGCAACTGTTAAGGTAGAAGGTGATAATGGTTCAGTTTGCTATAAAGATAAAGATGAAAATAATTTGAAGTTAGGTGAGTTATGCCCGGGCGATGATGAAAATAGCTTATACAGTTACCTCCAACAAAAGTCAGAGTATCAAGACAAGATATTGCCGCCTTCTAAATATATAATGCCATCAGATAATCTAGAACCTTGTCCAGATAAGTATCATCATTATGCTTATAGAATTGACCCAGAAACAGGTCAAAAAATTGTGTATTGTGGTGATAAAAGTTGTGAAGAAAAGGAGAATTATGCTTCTTATGATGGAAAGCAAAATGGAGAGAATAAAAGGTGCATAACTAACCCAACAAATATTAGTGATCAACCAATGTACACAGACCCACGCACCAGCAAACGTTACTTCTATTTCAGCCGAGGAGATGGAAAGTTTTTTCTAAAAGGACTTGAAAAAGCAGAAGACGCAGGAAAATCAGAAAGCACACCGGTTGATTTCAACAAAATCAAAGAATTATATGATGCAAACCGGATTGATAAAGTTTCCCGGATAGGAGATTTAGAAGAGTGGTATTTGGTCAATGCAGATAGTAATGCCCACGTTTTCCACATACACCAGCTTGATTTCGTTGTTACTGAGGTGACGGTTTCTGAAGACCTTACAACAGGAGATCATGAGAATAAGTATAATAATTATGACGTACAAGGTTGTACACAACAAGGGGCGACACTTCCTGATGGTACAACTGGATGGAAATGTCTGCTAAAACCCCAAGGATATCGAGATGTAATTAACTTACCCAAAAACAGCGTAACTACAATCCGTATTCCCTTCGTGAATCCCTTTATTACTGGTACATTTGTTTATCACTGCCACATACTGTTACATGAAGACAGAGGCATGATGAATAATATCCAAGTAGTAAATCCAGATGGGTTTGAGATATCAGGTGCTGCACCAACTAAGTAATATCAAACCCGGTAGTATCCGTATAAAAAAGCAGAGAAACCGGGTTTGTATCAAATGCCCTAATATAGAATCCGGTTGAATAGTTATTGTGTAGTTGGGAGTAGGGGAGTAGGGGAGTAGGGGAGTGGGGGAGTAGGGGAGTGGGGGAAATTAAAGGCTTGAAGTAATTATAGAATTATCAACATATACTATATAACCGGATTCTATATAATAGTCTTATATTATCAGCAATTTTTTCCCCCTGTTGCCTGTTGCCTGTTGCCTGTTGCCTGCGCGCAGCGCTATAATTATCCGGACATGATATAACATTGACTCCCTACAAACCCGGCGAAAATGGTTGTAGATGAAACAAGTTTATCTACAACCTACCACCTATAGCAATAGAAAGATAAGTTATATCATGTTCAGTTGAATAGTTATGATTAGGATATAGATGGAAGAGATACCTCAAACCCTTGAGATTGCTTTCCTTACGGAATGCTACGCAAACCTTCCACTCCGTTCCAGTCGCAATGACTTTATAGTTAGTGTTTATCCGAACATGATATTAGGACTTATGCTGAAAATGAATCTTAGACTAGGCAATGTTTTTCCTACTGTTCCCTGTTCCCTGTTCCCTGCTATTCAACCGCCTTTCAATAGCATTGTTAAACCGATCGCTCATTTCCCCCATCTCTAAATTAATTAAAGAAACTCCCTCATTAACTAAAATTTGCAAAGCACTTTCAGCATTACCCACCAAACCAACTTTTTGCCAAAAATTAGTCAAATTTTCCTGAAGATATGACTCCCAAATTTTCTGATTTTCTTGCGCAATAGAAACCAAAATTCGGCAACCACCCTCTCCAAACAAAAACTCATCCCATCGAAAATCAGACTTTTCAGCTAATTCCAAATTAACCTCAGCTCCCAACTTCCCACTAATACAACACTCTGCAAGAGCGATCGCTAAACCACCCTCAGCACAGTCATGAGCAGAATTTACCCAACCTTGACGAATACCATAACGACAAACTCCCTGTACCCGACGCTCCAAATCAAAATCTACCTCACTGGGTTTCCCAGCAACCACACCATAAACAGTTGCCAAATATTCCGAAGCAGCTAAAGACCGCATCCCCAAATTTCCAATTAAATAGATAATATCTCCCTCAACTTGCCAACCTTGCCCACAAATATTAGTCAGGTCGGGAATTAAACCCACCATTCCCACCACTGGAGTCGGATATATCGCCTGGGGATGACCCTCACTATCCAAAGTTTCATTGTACAAAGACACATTCCCACCAGTAACAGGAGTTCCCAACTCCCGACAACCTTCAGCAATACCGCGACAACTCTCCGCAAGTTGCCAATATCCCACTGGTTTTTCCGGACTACCAAAATTGAGATTATCTGTAACTGCCACAGGTTCCGCACCCACACAACTGAGATTCCGAGCAGCTTCCGCTACTACCGCTTTTGCCCCCATATATGGGTCTAGATAAACTAAACGAGAATTGCAATCTACCGTCGCAGCAACACCAGAATTTAATAGTGGGTTGTCCGTGGAAATTTGCGGACGTAACCGAATGACAGCAGCATCACTCCCACCAGGAAGCATAACAGTATTATTCTGCACTTGATGGTCGTATTGCTGATACACCCAATGCTTAGAAGCAATAGTTGGAGTATCTAATAAAGTCAGAAGAATATCATTCCAAGTTTGCCAATTTCCCTGCACTTCAATACCTGCTGCCGTACATGATGGCAAAGATGCCGAATTCCATGACCAAGCATTTTTCGCATATTCCGGTGGTTCGCTCAACAACTCCCGCTCATAAATAGGAGTATTATCTGCCAAAGCAGTAGCAGGTATTTCCGCTGCTATTTTCCCCTCAAATAAAATTCGCACAATAGGTTCCTCAATAACTGTACCTGCAACCACAGCATGAAGTCCCCAACGTTCAAAAATATCAATTAATTCCTGTTCTCGACCTTTCTCAGCAACAAACAACATCCGTTCTTGAGATTCTGAGAGCAAATATTCATAAGGAACCATCCCAGTTTCTCGTACTGGAACTCTGTCAAGGTCAAATTCAATACCCACACCACCATTAGCTGCCATTTCAGAAGTAGAACAGGTAATGCCAGCAGCACCCATATCCTGAGCTGCCACTACTGCTCCTGTTTTGAATGCTTCTAGACAAGCTTCAACTAGACATTTTTCCAAGAATGGGTCGCCTACTTGTACCGCAGGGCGATCGTCAATTGATTTATCGCTGAGTTCTGCACTGGCAAAACTTGCTCCACCCATACCATCTCTACCTGTGGTGGAACCGACATATAAGACTGGGTTGCCAATACCAGATGCACCAGATTTAACAATTTCGGGGGTTTCCATTAAACCCAATGCCATGACATTGACTAAGGGGTTGCCAGTATAAGCACGGTCAAAGTAAATTTCTCCTCCAACTGTAGGTACTCCGAAACAGTTTCCGTAGTGAGAAATGCCGGAAATTACTCCGGTAAAAATGTGTCTAGTTTTAGCATCTTCTAGGGAACCGAAACGTAGGGAGTTAAGTACAGCGATGGGACGGGCACCCATTGTGAATATGTCTCGGAGAATACCACCGACTCCTGTTGCTGCCCCTTGAAATGGTTCGACGGCGGAAGGGTGGTTGTGGGATTCTATTTTGAAAGCGAGTTGGAGTCCGTTGTCTAGGTCTACGACTCCGGCATTTTCTCCTGGTCCAACAAGAATGCGTTTACCTGTGGTGGGAAATTGTTTGAGTAAGGGGCGGGAGTTTTTGTAGCAACAGTGTTCCGACCACATGACCCCGAACATTCCCAGTTCTGCTTTATTGGGATGACGACTAAGGCGGTTGAGAATTTCTTGATATTCTTCTGGTTTGATGCCTTCGGATGCTATTTCTTCTGGGGAAAAGGGAGTTTGTGACATATATTGTTTCTTTTATTTTGTTTGCGTTTTAGGGTTGAAATTGCTCCGAGAGTACCAAGAGCTAGAAAGCTTAAGGTAGAGGTGGGTTCAGAGACCATGATTGGGGTAGCAGAAAAACTAACAGACAATTCACTATCTTCTGGCCCAAGATTTTCAAAACCTGTTATAAATGGTGGCGCAGAAAAAATCTCAAAATAACCCGGAGGCTGTAAAAAATCAGCAAAAAACATATTAACAAAGTTTCCTTCCGAGGTGAAATACCCAAAACCGCTACTTGTTAACTGCTCATCAGGATTAAGACTAATTATATTGTCAAGTATAAAAGGTTCGTTTCCTGGTACTGAAGTTCCCGTAGGTTGTAAACCAATAATTGTTTCGTCATTTCGCGTACCAGTAATTCCAGTAATTAGGTAAAAACCAAAATCGTCAGGAGTGTCATTAGTAGTCAAATTACCACTCGCCTCTATGCCAGGAGCAGAATAATTCCAGTTCCAAATTAAAGCAGAGGCAGCTTGTATTTTCCCAAAAACCAATGCAGATGTAGCAGTAAGGACTGTGACAGATAGTAGAGTTAGATTTTTCATAAAAAAAAATAAAATAATAACTATTTTAGATTTCCAACTTACTTAAAGATATCCTGCTTCCTGCAATCAGTCAAGTATCCTGCACTTCCCAATCATCTGACGAGTTCGAGAAACCATTCTTGAGCATCTTCTCCTACTAAAGGATAAGTCGCTTTTCCTTGAATCTCAAACCATTTACGCTGAAGTTTAGGGTGGAATTATCATCTATTTTAAGATTATTTAATTAATAACGCATTAATTGAAGCTTTTCTTCAACGTTTAACCCTTCAGATTTACTCATTAACTCATTTAATAATTCTTGAGACATAATTAATAATACCTCCTTACCGAATAATTAATAATTATTAATTATTCAGCTTAAAAGCCGACCATTTCAAGGGGAAAAAAGCGGTCGTTAGCGCAGCTTCCCATAGGGTGGGATGGCGATATATCCTCGCTGGCTAACCATCGAACAAGAGAAGAAATAATATTTCCTGATATTCAATTAAGGACAGTTTTAACCAGAGGTAATTATCAATTATCCATTAATGAAATACAACGTCCCTACCTACTCCCTATTTCAATAACTTTTCTACTAATATTTCAAGATCGGGAAAAACAAGTGTAAAAATATTTCCTTGACTGTAGTTTTTTTGCACTTGATAATCATCTTTTGATGGTTCTTTAAATACGACAAGTTGTTCATTTTCTACATCCACAACCCAATATTCTAAAATGCCAGCACGGGCATAAATAAACCGTTTTTTTTCTAAATCTTTTTCTAAAGTTGTATCAGAAACTTCTATTAACAAATAAATTTCTTCAGGATAAGGATGACGAGAATCATATAAAGATACTGGCATTTTAACAACAGCAATATCTGGTTCTGGTTCTGAACTAGGAAGAGTAACTGGATGTGCTTCGTAGATTTTTGCCAGACCTCGAAACTTTTCTCGCAAATATTCAGCAATAGAATCAGTGATTTTCCGATGCAAAGATTTTTCTGGCGACATTTCAATAATTTCTCCTTCTAATAATTCTACATGGCGATCGCTCAGAATACCCGCAGAAATCATCTGATGATAGTCTTGTATTGACCATTTAGCTAAAGTAATCATGGTGCGTTTATGAATAATTTGAGATTGCTATTTAGTATTTTACCGAATAATTAATAATTAATAATTAAATAATTCTGGTTTAAAGCCTCCCCTTTTAAATCGCTAAACTTGCTTGACTCATCATACTGATAAATATATTTTCCTATCCTAAAATAATAGAAAAATTTATATTAAGTTTCGATAATTATAAGACTTACGCACTTTAACGTATTTCCGTCATTGCGACCCATAGGGAAACAATCTCAAGTCCTAGTTTTTCCTTACCCATGGGTAAGTCCTGATATATATACTAGCTAATAATGAGATAGATAGGGATTTTTTGTGCTATAATTCAAGTAACCAATTACAAAACAAAGTGATGGCTAAAATTAGCATAAACTAAACTAAACTGATAATTTAAACATAGATAAATCTTTAACCTATCAATTATCAAAATTTTTATTAATAGATAAATACTTCTAGGAAATTTTTCCATTTCCCAGTCATGTCAACCACCAAAATGCCATTAAATTTCACAGAATTACCCCTACGTCTGCTGAGTGTAGAAGAATATCAGCGCATGGCAGAAGTAGGAATTTTGCACCAGGATGAACAGGTAGAATTAATCGCAGGACAAGTTATTCGCAAGATGTCACCTCAAGGAAGTTCCCACGCTGCAGCTATTCGACGAGCAGACCGCTTGTTTAGTCAATCTTTAGGAAAAAGGGTTTCGGTGCAGAAACAACTTCCGGTGATACTGAATAATTTTTCTCAACCTGAACCAGATATTGCAGTAGTGAAAGTAGACCCTCTTGATTATGATGACTCTCATCCTACAGCAGAAGATGTGTATTTGATCGTGGAGATTGCTGATAGTACTCTCAAAAGTGACTTGGAGCTTAAAGGAAAAGAGTATGCAAAGTCTGGAATAGAGGATTATTGGGTGTTGGATGTGAATCATCGTCAGTTGTATGTGTATCGACAACCTACTGAAGATGGATATCAACAGGAAATGATTTTAGGGGAAGATGATGCGATCGCTCCTAGAGAATTTATTGATTGTGTGATTTTGGTTGGGGAGTTGTTGCGACCTATGGTAACAATTAATAATTAATAATTAATAGTTAATAATTAATAATTAGACATCTCCAGAAAATAAACTTACCCTTTATTTAACATAAGCTAGAGTTGTAAAAGTAAGTCCCCTAAATCATTTTTCGTAACTTTTTCCTAAAAATCTATTCCCTTTTGCCTGCTATGTGCAAAAAGTCTATATCTTTTTCGGAAATGTCTATTACCTCTGCTTAATTCCTTTTTGAAAATACCATGAATCAACTATTACCTTTAGATTTTTCTAACCAAGACTTACGACATCGTGATTTTCAAGGGCAAGACCTGACAGGAGCTAATTTTAGCGGTTCTGACTTGAGAGGTTGTAATTTTCAGGATGCTATCCTAGCAGAGGCAAATTTTCGAGGTGCAAGAATTGGACAATGTAGGAGCAAAATTAGGACTTTGATCGCTCGTTGTGCTGGAGCGGCGATCGCTGTTACTATTGCGAGTGCTTTTGCTAGTTTTGTTGCTGGTGAAATGGCAGGGGTTGCTGCTTTAATTGGAACTGGGGTTGTGGCGGTTGCCATTACTAATGCTGAGAATGAGATTATTGCTGCGGTTTTAACAGGTACTTCAGCTGTTATTGGTTCGAGTGGTATTATCTCTTTTTTTGCTGGAAATATACTTAAGGCATTGTTATTATTTTTGGGTTCTGGAATAGTTTTTGGATTGGCGATAATTTCGTTTTTTCAAGTTGTTATCAACTTGGAGAAGTTATCAAAAACATCTTTTGAGGATGCCAATTTAACTCATGCTATTTTTGATGAGGCAATTATTGAAGATTCTAATTTGTTCGAGTTTGTTAGTAACTAGAAAAATAGTGAGAAAATCAAAAACTTAAAATTAATAGACATCTGGTATAAATTACAGATGTAGAGAATTTTTTTTGCCTTTTTTCAGAAATTTTCTTCCCTGTTGCATATTGCCTAATTATGCAAAAAGTCTATTATTTTTCGGAGATGTCTAATACCAATTTGATCAATGTTTGCTATAAATAATATCATGTCCGCACTTTATTGTTTGTGTAAAACCAAGGGTGAATATCTACAGGAAATTTAGGTTTTTTCAAGCTTTTAAGCCTTCTTCCCTCTTCCTTCTTCCTTCTTCCTTCTTCCTTACCTTCACACTTACAATACCAATGCTACCGGACATGATATAACTAGGTTATTTATTAGGACTCAGTGGTAGGGATAAACCGCTATTTGCCCCTACAGGAGTCAGAATGAATTGCTTAGATTCTATTTTTTTAGGTCGTAAATTATCTTT
Organism: Okeania sp. SIO1H4; assembly: GCF_010672695.1. Lineage (NCBI taxonomy): Bacteria > Bacillati > Cyanobacteriota > Cyanophyceae > Oscillatoriales > Microcoleaceae > Okeania > Okeania sp. SIO1H4. The sequence continues at coordinate 2,863 of NZ_JAAHGB010000069.1, read as the reverse complement.
TTAGTCAAAGGGACATCTCCTAAACCTGTCTTTTCATCACACTTATTATTCGTAACATTCTTTTTTGAAATTGCTATAATAATTAATAATTACCTCTTTTTCCAAAGAGTTGCCTGTTCCCTGCTATAAATTAATATAGCACTAGACAAAAAGGTTAGGACTTCCTTAATAAGCTGAAACAATGAAATATTAAGAATCAGCCTTTTGCGATAAAGTTCCACATCCCAAATAACCATGAGCAACAGTATATTAGACGATCGCTTTTTTACCAGACCCACCGATGGTCAAATTTTCTCATTTCCCATATTAATAGTGGGTGGTTCCACTGCAGCATATTCAGCTACCCTGGGTGCATTAAAAGCGGGTGCTAATGTTTGCCTCGTGCAACCAAAACAAATATTAGGCGGACAATTTACTACCCAAGCATTACCTGCTTCCGATGACCCTCAACTAGACAAAAAATTTAATCCAGGGGAAATATATGAAGATAAAGTAGACCGAGACAAATATGCCTTTTCCAAGACTCAATGGCAGTTCCGCGAACGTAGTCGGGAACTCCAACCAGTTAATGGTAAGAAAATTGATAATCCTGGTGGGGGTTGGGTAAGTAATTTTGCCACGACAACTGTAGTTATGGCACAAGCACTTAACGAAGCGATCGAAGATTTTCTCAGCAATGGCAAATTAACCCTCATTCCTTTTGCCGAACCTGTAGAAATTTTGTTTAGTGAATCTCCCAATGAACGGCGACAGGTAACGGGTGTTGTATTTCAGGATGTGCAGAATAATCAACGCTTCACCGTCAATGCTCAAATTACCATTGAGGCGACAGACTTGGGAGACTTACTAGAATTAGGAAATATTGAGTCGCGAGTCGGACAAGAATCACAAAACGACACGGGTGAAGCACTTCTTCCCCAACAACCTTTTCCCGAATGTCAACAGTCAATCACTTTTTGTGCTGCTGTGGAAAAAACTGCTGAGGGAGCAGGTGTTCCCATCGGTAAACCAGAAGGTTATGGGGTGAAACCTTGGTTGCAAACGGATAAATTTACCAGCACTTTTCAAGGACGAACATTTTTTGAGCGGTTTGCAATTTTTACTTATCGACGAATAAAACGTCTCAAGGATGGGTATATCCCAACTACGAGTAATGGTGATGTGACCATCCTGAATTATGAGTCCAATGATTATAAAGTGGGTCTGTTGACTGGGGTGAGTCGGAGCGATCGTCAAAAACATATTCAGCAAGCACGGGAATATACTCAAGCTTATATTTATTACCTCCAGTCGCAAACATTAAAAACCAACAATTGGATATTAATAGGTAAGGTAGGGGAGTTAAAACCACGGGGAGACTTGACTTGGACTAATGATGGTATTGCTCTGGAACCCTATATCCGCGAAGCAAGAAGAGGGATAGCATTAACAACTATTGTTTACCGAGATACTGCCCAACAATATTATGGCGAGCAAGCACGGGGACGATGTTTTGACGATAGCGTTGGTATCGGTCATTATGCTTTGTTTGATATTCATCCCACTGATAACCCTAACCACCTTATTTTCAACAGTAAAGATGAGATGAAATGTTTGCCTTTTACTATTGCGTTAAAAGCAATGGTGCCGTTCGATACGGATAACCTGATTCTGTCGGCGAAAAGTATTGGCACGACTCATTTGACTAATTCTGTATATCGGATGCACGCCGTTGAATGGGCGATCGGTGAAGCAGGCGGTCATTTAGCTGCTTTTGCTCTAAATGAGGGGGTGGATGTTCGTACTATTGCTACAAATAAACGACTGATTTATAAATTTCAGGGTTTATTAACTCGTAATCAAATTCCCCTATTTTGGTATAACGATATTGCCCATGATGACCCAGACTTTGAGGCGATACAAATTCTCGCTGTGGCAGGTATTGTACGGACTGAGAATTACAATCATTTATATTTTCTACCAGAGGGAACAGTCAACCGAGCAGTTGTTTCAGTGGCAGTGGTAAATGTGATGGGTTTTGAAATGCTTAATCCTGAGTTTCCCACTTTTCTCGATGTACCGAAGGAGCATTTTGCCTATCGTGCCATTGAAACTATGGCAGCAAAGGGTATTGTTTCGGGGGTGGGTAATGGATATTTTGCCCCAAATTTACAATGTACGCGGGAGCAGTTAGCGTTTATTGTTGGTAAAAGTGGAGATTTTGATGTGTTTCAGTTATTTGGTACTTCTGGTACACCTTTGGATGCTCAACCTTTGAAACGACGGGAGTTATCTCGGATTTTGTATATGGTATTGCGATCGCAATATGGCATTGATTAAATATTTTTGTAGTTAGTAATATAAGAGCTGATTCATAAAGAGAATCTAAAGAAAGTTAATCCCAGTCAAATTAGGTGTGATTGTTGAGTATAGTTGAGCCATATTGTAACCAATGAGTCTAATACCTGCGATAGCGTACCCTTAACCGGAGGTGATCGCTAACCCTAAACGTCAACCATACCCAAGGGACCTGAGTGATTCGTATGGGGGAGATACTCAAGGCTCTACTACCTAAACCTAAAGGGTTTGGTCATCCTGTTCAAGTGGATTTCCGAGAAATTCGTATGGGGTATATTTTATGTACAAAGAACTGGATTCCAATGGGAAATGATGCCCCATGACTTACCACCCTACACAACTGTATACAGATACTTCCACCAAATGGCAGCATCGTGGTTTCTGGCAACTTCTTCACGATCAAGTTCGCCAAAAATTAAGAACACAACTAGACAGGGATCAAGACTCCACCGTTGCGAACGCTGATTCCTATGGCAGTCAAAACAACAGAAAAAAGGGAGCTGTCTACGGCGCGCGATGGTGGTAA